>NZ_JBHYWP010000087.1:0-28279 GCF_042751845.1 Streptomyces sp. NPDC059398
CTGGCGGGGCTACGCCCCGGCCGTTTAACTCCACCGAGCCGGGGCTTCGCCGTCTCACGCAGATCTCACGCACTCCGTGGAACGAGCCGGAAAAGCTGGCCCTGACCTGGACGTTTGCGCACTCCCCGGAACGCACAGACCCCTGTGGACGGTGTTTCGTTCACTGGGGGTCAAGGGGTCGCAGGTTCAATCCTGTCGTCCCGACTCTATGGAGTCGCAGGTGAGGGGCGGTTTCGGAGGAATCCGGAACCGCCCCTCGATCATTTCTGGGGACCAGGGGGTCCTGCCGCACAGTCCGGACGCGTTCGGCCTTGGTGCCCTTGTCGGTCAGTCCGCCAGGTGCGGGTATGGTCCGACGCCGTACTGTCCAGATGCACTGACTGGTGTCGATGTCTGCGACGCGGCACCCGGAGATTTCTCCGATTCGGGCGGCGGTACTCGCGGCGAAGAGGACGACATCTCCCCAGCCTCAGTACTGGCTTTGAGGAGGCGGCCACGAACGCCTCGGCCTGCTTGTAGAGCTTCTGCCGGCCGGTTGCCGCCTGTCTGCCCACGCGTGCGCTGCTCCGCGGCCACCTCACGGAAGCGGCGGCCGGACGGCAGTGGGCGTTCACGTGCGACCCGGGATTCGCGGTGCTCCGGGCCGGGTTCGTCGGCGCGTATGAACAGGCGGCCATGGATTCGTCGGCATGGACCAACAGCGGTGCCTGATCCCCCTCCTAGGGTCGCACTGGAGACCAGCAGGTGCTCCAGTGCGTCCTCGACAAGGAGACGAAAGCGTGCAGACACTTTTGCGTGGCGGTCGTGTCATTGATCCGGGAACAGGGTTCGACGGCATCGCCGACGTCCTCGTGTCCGACGGCGTGGTCAGAGCTCTGGCCGCGGGGCTCGACGCGCCACCGGGATGCGAGGTCGTCGACGTCTCGGGATTGGTCGTCGGTCCGGGGTTCGTCGACCTGCACAGCCACGTGCACTCCATCGCGGGTCAGCGGCTGCAGGCCATGGACGGTGTGACGACGGCCCTCGACCTGGAGTCGGGCCTCATGCCCATCGGGCGCGCGTACGCCGAGGCCGCTGCGGACGGACGGCCGCTGCACTACGGCTTTTCCGCCTCGTGGGGTGGTGCCCGGGCCCAGGTGCTCGCCGGCATCCAGCCGGACGCACAGATCGGGAGCGGCCTGGCGGTCCTGGGAAACCCGGCATGGCAGCGCTCCTCCACCGAACGTGAACTCGCGGAGTGGCTGGCCGTGATCGAAGGTGAGCTGGCCGCCGGAGCGCTCGGTATCGGAGTCCTCCTCGGGTACGCGCCGCACAGTGATCCGGCCGAGTTCCTCGCCGTCGCCCGGCTCGCCGCGAAGGCCGGTGTGCCGACGTACACCCACGTCCGTGAGCTGGTCGAGGTGGATCCCGGCACTCCGGCGGACGGCTCCGATGAGATCGTCATCGCCGCGGCCGAGACCGGCGCCGCGATGCACCACTGCCACGTCAACAGCACGTCGGGCCACCACATCGACCGGGTACTCGGCGCGTTGGACGGCTCACGGCGGTCGGGATCCCGGGTGACGGTCGAGGCCTACCCCTACGGGGCGGGCAGCACCGCGATCGGCGCGGCCTTCCTCGACGCCGAACGCCTGCGGATGAAGGGCCTGTCCCCGTCGAGCGTCGTGATGCTCGAATCGGGCGAACGCATCGCCGACGAGGGGCGCCTGCGGCAGTTGCGCAACGCTGACCCCGGCGCGCCCTGCATTCTGGAGTTCCTCGACGAGGGCAACCCGCGCGATCTCGCCATGCTGCAACAGTCGTTGGCCTTCCCGGACGCGATCGTGGCCAGTGACGCGATGCCGGTCTACTGGCCCGACGGCAGCAACGACAGCACCGAGTGGCCGCTGCCGCCCGGGGGAACGACGCACCCACGCACCGCGGGAACGTTCACCAAGACGCTGCGCGTGATGGTGCGGGAGAGCGGCGCCTGGGACTGGCCGGAAGCGTTCCGGCGCTGTGCCCACCTGCCGGCGCGCGTCCTCGACGAGGTGGCGCCGGGCGCGCGGGGGAAGGGACACCTCGGCGTCGGCGCGGACGCCGACATCGTCGTCCTCGACCCGGTGACGATCACCGATTGCGCGACCTACTTCGACTCCACGCGGCCGTCCGTGGGCGTGCGGCACCTGTTCGTCGGTGGTGTTCCGGTGGTCAGTGCGGGGGAGCTTCAAGTCGACGCGCTCGCCGGACAGCCGCTGCGAGGTGAGCCGCGATGACGGCGACGCGTTGCGAAGTGACGGTGGAGGCGCTCCTCGCCGACATCGAGACCCTGGTGCGGTGCGAGTCGCCGTCCTCCGATCATGAAGCCGTCGCCCGCAGCGCAGACGTCGTGGCGGCGCTGGGGCGCAGGCTGCTGGACGCGGAACCGGACCGCGTGGTGATCGACGGGTGTACGCATCTGAAGTGGCGCTTCGGCGAGGCGCCGCGTGTGCTGCTGCTCGGGCACCACGACACCGTGTGGCCCACCGGATCGCTGGAGACGCACCCGTACTCCGTCCTGGACGGAGTGCTGCGCGGGCCGGGCTGCTTCGACATGAAGGCGGGCGTCGTGATGGCGCTGCACGCCGCCGCGGCCGCCGGGAACCGCTCGGGTCTTTCGGTCCTCGTCACCGGCGACGAGGAGATCGGCTCCCCGTCGTCGCGGTGCCTGATCGAGGATGAGGCTCGCGGCTGCGAAGCGGTCTTCGTGCTGGAGGCGTCGGCCGACGGCGGAGCGCTCAAGTGCCGCCGTAAGGGCGTCTCCCTGTACCGGATCGACGTGGACGGCCGGGCTGCGCACGCCGGGCTCGAACCGGAGAAGGGTGTGAACGCCGGAGTGGAGGTGGCGCACCAGATCCTCGCCGTCGCCGGACTCGCCGACGCCGAACGGGGTACGACCGTCGTACCGACGGCCCTGTCCGCCGGTACCACGACCAACACCGTTCCCGCGCGTGCCGGTGTGGCGGTCGACGTACGTGTGTGGGACGAAGCGGAACAGCGGCGGGTCGATCAGGCCGTGCGGGACCTGAGGCCCGTACTCGACGGCTCTCGGATCCGGATCTCGGGTGGCATCAACCGCCCGCCGCTGCAGGCGGACGCGTCCTCGGGGCTGTTCGACCTCGCCGCGACGCTCGCCGGCGAACTCGGCCTCGGAAACCTCACCGCCGCCGCTGTCGGCGGTGCCTCGGACGGAAACTTCACCGCAGGCCTTGGGGTTCCCACCCTCGACGGCCTCGGCGCCGTGGGCGGCGGCGCGCACGCGGACGACGAACACGTCGTCGTCGCCGAACTGCCGCGGCGCACCGCCCTGCTGACGGCTCTGATCGACGCTGTGTTGGCGAAATGAGCTCCGTGCGCCACGACGAACGCGGCGGACAACCCTGGCGCGCCACCACCGTGGCCCGCCGGGCAAGCCCGGAAAGGACAGTCCCGTGACCGACCTTGTGACACCTGAGGCAGCTCTGGTTTCCCCGGCCGTGAGCGTGGCCGCGCTGGCCGCCGCGACCGCTGCGGCCGCCGCCTCACATGTGGATATCCGGGACCTGACCGAGGTGTCCGACCTGACCGAGGTCTGCCGGCTCTTCGCCTCGATCTGGCAGCCGGGCGCTGCCGCCCAACCGGTGACGACCGAGCTGCTGCGGGCGATGGCCGCCGCGGGGAACTATGTCGCGGGGGCGTATGAAGGGGACGAGCTCCTGGGAGCCTGCCTCGGCTTCTTCGGCAGCCCGGCCAAGGCGAGCCTGCACAGTCACATCGCCGGGGTCGCGCCGCGAGGCCTCGGCCGGGGAATCGGGTTCGCCCTCAAACTGCACCAGCGCGCCTGGGCGTTGCGCCAGCACGTCTCGCTGATCACCTGGACGTTCGATCCCCTGGTCCGGCGGAACGCGCATTTCAACCTGGCCAAGCTCGGCGCCGGTCCGGCGCGCTACCTGCCCGACTTCTACGGGCCGATGCGCGACGGCATCAACGGCGGTGGTGACACCGACCGGCTGATGGTCCGTTGGGACCTGTCAGGCCCGGCGGCCTCCGCCGCCTCGCTCGGTGAGCCCGCCCGGGTCGATGCCGCCGCGCTGCGGGAGCACGGTGCGGCAGCTGCCCTGTCCGTCGCACCTGACGGGGGCCCGTTGACCGCAGTGGCCGACGGGCCGGTCGTCCTGGTCGGTGTGCCGCCGGACATCGAGGCACTCCGGCGCATGGACCCGGGTCAGGGCCAGGCATGGCGCGTGGCGCTGCGGGAGGTGTTGGGAGGCCTGATGGCGGAGGAAGCCAGGGTCATCGGATTCGATCGTGCCGGCTGGTACGTGGTCTCAAGGGAGAAGTCGTCATGAAGCCCAGTGGTGTGGAACTTCTGCGTGTGCAGATGCCGTTGGTGGCACCGTTCCGAACGTCGTTCGGTACGCAGAACGTACGGGAACTGCTCCTCGTGCGCGTCGTGACGCCGAACGGCGAGGGCTGGGGCGAGTGCGTCACCATGGGAGGGCCGCTCTACTCCTCGGAGTACGTCGACGGTGCCGAACACGTGCTGCGGAACTTCCTGGTCCCGGCCCTGATGGAGGCGGGCGAGGGCACCGCGAGCCGGGTCGCGCCCCTTCTGGCCAGGTTCAAGGGGCACCGGATGGCGAAGGCCGCGCTCGAAATGGCCGTGCTCGACGCCGAACTGCGAGCACACGACCTGTCCTTCGCCGCCGCGCTCGGGTCCGCACGGGACTCCGTTCCGTGCGGGGTCTCGGTCGGCATCATGGACTCCGTCCCCCAACTCCTCGATGCGGTGGGCGGCTATCTCGACGCCGGCTATGTGCGGATCAAGCTGAAGATCGAACCCGGTTGGGACGTCGAGCCGGTGCGAGCGGTGAGGGAGCGTTTCGGCGACGACGTGCTGCTGCAGGTCGACGCCAACACGGCGTACACGCTGTCCGACGTGTCCCAGCTCGCCCGTCTGGATCCCTTCGAGCTCCTCCTCATCGAGCAGCCCCTGGACGAGGAGGACCTCCTGGGCCACGCCGAGCTGGCCCGTCGGATCCGCACGCCGGTCTGCCTCGACGAGTCGATCGTGTCCGCCCGGTCCGCTGCCGACGCGATCACGCTCGGCGCCTGTCGCATCGTGAACATCAAGCCCGGCCGGGTCGGCGGGTACCTGGAGGCGCGGCGGGTGCACGATGTCTGCGCCGCCCACGGGATCCCCGTGTGGTGCGGTGGCATGATCGAGACCGGGCTCGGCCGGGCGGCCAACGTCGCGCTCGCCTCGCTGCCCGGGTTCACCCTGCCAGGAGACACCTCGGCGTCGGACCGGTTCTACCGGACCGACATCACCGAACCTTTCGTCCTGAAGGACGGACACCTGCCGGTGCCCCAGGGGCCGGGCCTCGGTGTCACGCCGATTCCCGACCTGCTGGCGGAGGTCACGACCTCGAAGGTGTGGCTCGGTTCGTAGCACGCGACGAATTCGCTGTGAAATCCGGTCGGATCGGACCAACAGGTTCCGGTGCGTCCGGAGTTACCTTTGGGCGGTGCTGACACCGACGTCCGGCAAGCCACACACAAGCCTGGCGCGCGTTCTCGACGACCTCGGGGACGTGCTGCTGGAGTCGATCGCCGGCGGCGGGAGTACGCGCCGGCAACTGAGCGGCGTAGTCATCCACGACCCGCTCGACGAGGCGCAGTTCCCGGCGCGGGCAGTCGTCCTGGGTGTGGGCGTCCACGAACCGGACGACGTGGTCCGCCTCCTGTACGACCTCGGCAGCAAGGGCGCGGCAGCGCTCGTCGTCCGGTCACCGTTCACCGCGACCGTGGAGATCCGGCGGGCCGCCGACGAGTCCGGCGTCGCCCTGCTCGGACTCACCCGCGGAGCCTCCTGGGCGCAGGTCGCCGCGATGCTCCGCACCCTGCTTGTCGAGGGAGACATCGGCGACATCTCGCCGCAGACGTTGGGCGGCATGCCGTCGGGCGACCTGTTCGCGCTGGCCAACGCCGTGGCCGCGCTGCTGGACGCGCCGGTCACCATCGAGGACCGCAGCTCACGGGTGCTCGCCTTCTCCGGCCGCCAGGACGAGGCGGACCAGTCCCGCGTGGAGACGATCCTGGGGCGCCAGGTCCCGGAACGGTTCACCCTCGGCCTGGCGCGCAACGGCGTCTTCGAGCGACTTCATCGACGCCATGCGCCCGTCTACGTCGATCCGCTCCACGACGAGTCGATGACCGTGCCCCGGGTGGCGCTCGCGGTACGGGCCGGCGACGAGATCCTCGGCTCGATCTGGGCGGCCGTGCCCGGGCCCTTGTCCAAGGAGCGGACGCAGGCCCTGATCGACGCCGGCAAGCTGGTCGCACTCCACCTGCTGCGTCTGCGCGCGGGCGCCGACGTCGAACGCCGACTTCGGGCCGACCTGGTGAGCACCGCACTCGAAGGCGGCAACGGAGCACCGGAGGCGATTGCGCGGCTCGGGCTCGTGGGACAGCCCGCGATCGTTCTGGCCCTGGGGCTGTTCGGCGGTTCGGACGCCGAACCGTCGACGGAGGACGGTCTGCGCCGGGTCGCGGACCGCCAGCGGGTCGCGGACGCGCTGGCCATGCACCTGAGTGCGGTCCAGGCGCACTCGGCCGTGGCACTGGTGGGCGACGTGGCCTACGGCATCGTGCCGATGCCGGGGAGCCAGGCGGACTGCCGGGAGCGGGCGGTCCGCGTCGCGTCGACCTTCCTCGAACGCACCGGGCAGCGCGTGGACGCGGCGATCGGCATCGGCCCGCCCGCTCCCGACGGCTCCGTGCTCAGCCGCTCGCGAGACGGCGCGGACCGGGCACTGAGAGTGCTGCTCGCCCACGGGGGCGCCCGGCGCGTGGCCACGGCGGAGGAGGTCCACGTCGACGCACTCATGCTGGACCTCGCCGATCTGGCCGCCGCGCGCGGGGACGTGGCGACCGGGCCCGTCGCCCGCCTGCTCGACTACGACGCCCGCCACCAGTCGCAGCTCGTCCACACACTCTCGTGCTGGCTGGACGCCTTCGGTGACGTGGCCGCCGCGTCCGCCGCGGCCTACGTGCACCCCAACACTTTCCGGTACCGGCTGCGACGGGTCGCGGAGGTCGGTGAGATCAACCTCGACGACCCCGGCGAGCGGTTCGCGGCGATGCTGCAACTCCGGCTCCACCCCGCCCACCACCGCTCGTAGCAGCCGGACATCGCAACGACACGACGTTCGTCCCCACCGCCCGAACACCACCTGAAGGTTCGTGGAACTCCACGAACCCGCTGCGTCACCTGATGTCCAGGATGGGCCATCAACCCCGACGCAACGGTACGGAGGTAGTCATGACGGCGGTGATCACCGAGGACACCTGGACACCGAAGCGGGTCAACCGGACGGCAACGATCACGATGGTGGTCATGCTGTGCGCCTGGTCGATCGACTACATCGACCGTTTCTCGATCAGCATGGCTCTGCCGTCGATCGGAGAGGAGTTCCAACTCGGCAAGACGGCACAGGGCTCGCTCGTCACCGTCTTTGCGCTGGTCTACATGATCTGCCAGATACCCGCGGGTTTCCTGGCCGATCGGTACGGCTCCCGCGGACCCATGCTGATCACGCTCGTGCTGTGGTCGCTGTTCACCGCGCTGACCGGGACGGCCGGCACATTCGGTCTGCTCCTGCTGTTCCGCGGTCTGTTCGGTGCCTGTCAGGGCGCTTTCCCGGCGGCGTCGTTCAAAGCCGTCGCGGAACGGACGACACCGGCGGGACGGGGGACCGCCACGAGCGTGATGCTGTCCGCCAGCGGGATCGCCGGCCTCGCGCCCCTGCTCGTCGCCCCGCTGCTGACGGGCATCGGCTGGCGGCACACCTTCCTCTGGATGGCGGGTTGCGGTGTGGCCATCGGCATCGGGTTGTGGGCGCTTCTGCCCAAGGCACTGCCGGAGCGGCTGAGCCGGCTTCCGCAGACGACGGCGACGATGCCCGCAGTCTCGCGCGCACAAGTACTCAGGTCCCCGGCGGTGTGGAAGTTCGCGGTGCTGTTCTGCGCGATGAACATGCTCAGCTACGGCCTCGTCACCTGGGTGCCCAGCTATCTGCTCGAGGCCAGACACCTGTCGCTGAACGAGACCGGGGTGCTGTCGGCGATCCCGAGTCTGGTGGGCTTCGCGACGACCATCCTCGGCGGCCGGCTGTTCGACCGGTACTTCCATGACAAGGCCAGGTGGTACCTGGTGTCCATCGCGACGGTGACCGCGGTCCTGCTTGTCCTGATGGTGTCGGCGGACAGCGCGGCGACGTTCACTCTCTACGAGACCTTGGCCGTCGGAGTGTTCGGGCTGGCGATGATGTGCGTCTTCGGCCTTCCGCTGCGCGTGCTTCCCACGGCGGTGGCCGGCCTGGGCTCCGGGGTGACGAACTTCGGCGGCCAGGTCGCCGGCGTGATCGCGCCGCTGGTGATGGGCCGGCTGGCGGACGCGTTCTCCTACACCGCCGCGTTCGGCTTCCTGATCTGCACCACGCTGCTCACCGCGGTGATCGCGTTCTGGGTCCCGCAGCGAGCCGAACAGTTCAACTTCCCGCCGGCCGGAACCAAGGAGTCTGCCGGCACCAAGTAGTCGACCGGTGTACCCGGGAAGCAGATCCCGTCCGGACAGAAATCCACCCCGACAGAGAGAAGGGACCCCATGGCCACCGAATCGGAACTGGTCGAGACAATCACCGGGCGGGCGGCGGAAGCCGGCGTCCGGGTATGGCTGCACGCGGCCGATCTGGACAGCCCACGACAGGTGGGCATCGACGCCGACGAACCGGTGGTCACCGCGTCCGTGTTCAAGGTCCCCGTAGCGGTGGAGCTTGCCCGGCAGGCGGCCGACGGTGAACTCGACCTCGCCGAGCGGATCACGGTGCCGCCGGGACATCCGACCGCCAGTCCGTACGGCCTCGCGACGTTCCTCCACGCCGTCACGATGTCCTGGTACGACCTGGCCGTCCTGATGATCGGCATCAGCGACAACGTCGCCACGGACCTGATCCTCGGCAAGGTGGGAAAGGCCGCGGTGGCCGAGACGCTGCGCCGACTCGGCCTCCCGCAGACGGCCGTCCCCCATGGCTGCGGGGACCTGTTGCGCACGATCGGGGAGGACCTCGGGATCGACTACCAGGACGACGAACGGATCCTGGCCGCGATGCCTGCCGGACAACTCGCCGGGCTGCGCGCGTTGACACCCGAAGAGACCTGCCGGACCACCGCCGCGGAGAGCACCCGCCTGCTGGGCCTGATCTGGCGCGACGAAGCGGCGCCCGCGGCGGCATGCGCCGATGTCCGGCGCTGGCTCGAACTGCAGGTGTGGCCGCACCGGCTGCGCTCCGGCTTCGCGGACGACGACGTCAGGATCAGCGGCAAGACCGGCACGCTGCCCTCGCTGCGCAACGAGATCGGCGTGGTGGAGTACCCGGACGGTGGCCGGTACGCGGTCGGCGTCTTCACCAGGGCCGTCGACGCCCGTTCGCGGGTTCCCGAGCGTGACGCCTTCATCGGGTTCGCGGCCGCCCAGGCGGTCGACTGGCTCAGGCGGTAACCGATACCGGCGGCCCGGTGTTTCGTCGGCCACGATGAAGGTTGCGCCTTTTCTCGTCGCTTCTCACGAATCGGCCATGGGCGCGCAGGTCATACCCTCCCGGAATCACCCGTTCTCCCTCGCCGAGACAAGAGGTGCACATGTCCGAACTCAATGAACGCTGTGGCTGGTTGGAAAGTCGCCTCCCCGACTTGCTGGCCGAACACAAGGCGCCGGCCGCGTCGATCGCTGTATACGCGCACGGCGAGACGATCGACCGGGCGGCCGGGGTGCTGAACAAGAACACGGGCGTCGAGGCCACTGCGGACTCCGTCTTCCGGATCGGTTCGATCACCAAGGTCTGGACGGCCACCTTCGACTGGCCCGGTGGCATGGTGGTCGGCCACGACGGAGGCACGCTCGGCCAGCGAGGAGGTCTCCTGCGATGACCCGACGCCTTGGCATTGATGATCTGTACGAGTTGGCAGTCCCCGAGCAGCCGAGCGTTTCCCCGGACGGAAGTCGGATCGTGTACGTGCTGCGCGCCGCCGACCGTGACGGCGACCGGGACGTACGGGCGCTCTGGCAGGTCGCCGCCGCGGGCGGCGAGGCGCGGCAGCTCACCCGGGGCACTGCCGACGCGGCACCGGCGTGGTCGCCGGACGGCACACACATCGCGTTCCTGCGCGCCGGGGACTCGGCCCCGCAACTGTGGCTCCTGCCCGCCGCCGGAGGGGAGGCCGAGCAGGTGACACAACTCCCGCTGGGCGCCGGCGCGCCGGTCTGGAGCCCGGACGGCAGCAAGATCGCCTTCGCGGCGCCGGTCGACCTCGCCGCGGCGGACGGCGAGGACGCCACCGCACGCGCACGCCGGGCGAATGCCCCGGTGGTGGCGGACCGGCTGGACTTCAAGGCCGACGGCACAGGTCTGGTACGGACCCTGCGCAGGCACGTGCACGTCCTCGACGTAGGCACACGGGAGATCCGGCAGGTCACATCGGGAGACTGGAACGCGGGCGATCCCGCCTGGTCGCCCGATGGCACCCGGCTGGCGTTCCCCGGCGCCCGGGAGCCTGACGCCGACCTCACGCTGCGGTCCGCCGTCTACGTCCTCCACCTGAGCGGGTGCACCACCGAGCCGCAGTCGACGGGCTCCGGCGACGGCACGGCAGCCACGGTCACCTGGACCCCTGACGGTCGGGCGCTGCTGGTCGTCGGGCGGGGGGACACCGAGATCGGGCACACCAAACTACTGCTGGTGCCGCTGGACGGCGCCGACACCATCGACCTGACGGCCGCCCTCGACCGGAACGTGATGCCGGGCGGCCCCGGCTATCCCGGCGCGGCGCCACGCCCGACAGCGGACGGCCGCGTGCTGTTCTGTGTGCGGGAGCGCGGCTGCACCCACCTCTACTCGGTCGACCTCGACGGCGGCGTGCCGCGACCAGTCGTCGGGGGCGCGGGGAA
Organism: Streptomyces sp. NPDC059398; assembly: GCF_042751845.1. Taxonomy (NCBI): domain Bacteria; kingdom Bacillati; phylum Actinomycetota; class Actinomycetes; order Kitasatosporales; family Streptomycetaceae; genus Streptomyces; species Streptomyces sp. NPDC059398. Next base: position 11,006 of record NZ_JBHYWP010000087.1, read on the forward strand.
CACCGTCGGCGACCTGGCCGTCGCGGGCGACACCGTGGCGATCCTCCTCGCCACGCCGTCCTCGTTCGGCGAGATCGCGACGGTCGGCCTCGCCGACAGGACGGTCGAGGCGCGCACACACCATGGCGAGAGCGTCGCCGACGTGGAGCTGTTCGCCCGTGAGGAGCGGGAGTTCACGATCTCCGACGGCACCGTGGTCCATGGCTGGCTGGTCCGTGACCCGGCCCGTACCGGCCCCTCGCCTCTGCTACTGGACATCCACGGCGGCCCGCACAACGCATGGAACGGCACAGCCGACGCCACCCACATCTACCACCAGGTGCTGGCCGCGCGCGGCTGGGCGGTGTTGCTGCTCAACCCACGCGGCAGCGACGGCTACGGTGAGAAGTTCCTCACCGCGGCGCTCGGCGCATGGGGGCAGGCGGACGCGCCGGACTTCCTCGAACCGCTGGACCATCTCGTCGCCGAGGGCGTCGCCGACGCCGACCGGCTGGCCGTGTCCGGTTACAGCTACGGCGGCTTCATGACCTGCTACCTGACGAGCCGCGACAACCGGTTCGCGGCTGCGGTCGCGGGCGGGGTGGTCAGCGATCTGACCAGCATGGCCGGCACCTCGGACGAAGGCCACCACATGGGCGTGCGCGAACTGGGCGGCACTCCGTGGGCGGAGGAAGGGGCGTACACGAAGCAGTCGCCACTCACCCACGTCGACCAGGTCCAGGTACCGACGCTCATCGTGCAGGGCGCCGACGACGTGCGCTGTCCCGTGGGTCAGGCGGAACAGTGGTTCACCGCGCTGCGTGAGCGGGGCGTCCCGGCCCGGCTGGTGCTGTACCCCGGCAGCTCGCACCTGTTCATCCTCGACGGCAGGCCCTCGCACCGCGCGGACTTCAACCGACGCGTCGTCGACTGGGTGGAGCGCCACGCAAGGCCCAGGGGGAGCGCGGCGCGGGTGCCGATCGACGCCCACTGGCAGCGCCGGCTGAGCGAACTGGCGCGCGCACATCGCGTACCCGGAGCAGCGCTCGGCATCCTGCGCGTCGGCCCCGACGGCGCCGACGAGCTGGTGCAGGCGCGCCACGGTGTCCTGAGCACGAACACCGGCGTCGACGTCACCGACGACTCGCTGTTCCAGATCGGCTCGATCACCAAGGTGTGGACGACGACCGTCGTGATGCAACTGGTCGACGAGGGGCTGCTCGACCTCGACGCGCCGATAGCGGACGTCCTGCCCGAGCTGCGACTGGCCGATCCGGGGGTGGCGAGGAGGGTGACCATGCGCCACCTGCTGACCCACACCAGCGGCATCGACGGCGACGTGTTCACCGACACCGGCCGTGGCGACGACTGCCTGGAGCGCTACGTCGACCAGCTCGCGGGCGTCGGACAGAACCACCCGCTCGCGGCGACCTTCTCCTACTGCAACTCGGGATTCGTCCTCGCCGGCCGGGTCATCGAGAAGCTGACCGGCAAGACCTGGGACCTCGCGATGCGCGAGCGGCTGTTCACCCCGCTCGGCCTCAGTCACACGATCACGCTGCCGGAGGAAGCGCTGCTGTTCCGCGCGGCGGTCGGCCATGTCTCGCCCGGCGGCGGCGAGCCGACGTCCGCGCCGGTCTGGGGGCTGCCGCGCTCGGTCGGCCCCGCCGGTCTGGTGAGCGCGGCGACCGCGGACGTCCTGGCGTTCGCCCGGCTGCACCTGACCGGCGGGCTGGCACCCAACGGCGAGCGCCTGCTCGCGCGGGCGTCGGTGGACGCGATGGCCGACAGGCAGACGAACCTGCCCGATCCGCACAGCATCGGCGACTCCTGGGGCCTGGGCTGGATACGTTTCGACTGGGACGGGCACCAGATCATCGGCCACGACGGCGGCACGATCGGCCAGGCGGCGTTCCTGAGGCTGCTCCCCGAGCATGGACTCGCGGTGGTGCTGCTCACCAACGGCGGCAGTCCACGCGACCTGTACGAGGAGCTGTACCGGGAGATCTTCTCGGAGCTGGCCGGGGTGGCCATGTCGCGTCCACTTGAGCCGGCCGCCGAACCTCCCGCCGTGGACGCGCGGCGGCACGCCGGTGTGTACGAGCGGGCCGGGGTGCGCGCCGAGGTTCTGCTGACCGGGGAAGGGCTGCGCCTGCGCCAAACCCTCACCGGCCCCCTGGCCGAACTCGCGCCGGATCCGACACAGGAGTACGACCTGGTACCGGTCTCCGACAGCCTGTTCGTGTTCCTCGCGCCGGAATCACGGACCTGGACCCCGGTCACCTTCTACACGCTGCCCACCGGCGAGCCGTACGTGCACTACGGGGTGCGGGCGGCCCCGAAGGTGGCCTGACCGTTCACGGCCGGCGTCTGCGGCTGCGATGTGGGAGGGCCCGCCCGACCAGCTGTCCTGCCGACTGGTCGAGCGGGCCCGCGCGGACGCCCTGGAAGGAGGTGAACTCATGGAGAGTCCGCTCGCATGACACGGAGTTCGAGCATCGCTTGAGTGGGATCGTGCTTCTCAGGGATTGGGGTTCCGGTAGATGCTTGCGGCCATGGCGCCCAACTGCTTGTTGGCTTTCAGCGCCAGGTCGATGGCTCCGTTCACGGTGTTACCCGGTGCGGGGATGTCATTGACGTAGATGGCGAAGGCGTAACGGCGGCCGTTCTCCGCATCGACGTATCCGGCGAGTGCCTTGGTGGTCAGGGCCAGCTTCCCGTTGGCGGCACCGATCAGGGTGCCGGTCTTGGCTCGGATGTGGCCTGCGGCCGGGTCGGTGCGCTTGATGACGCCGGCCAGCGAGCCGTCCACGCCCATGGTCGGCATGGAGTCGTGCAGGACGCCGAAGTAGTTCTTCCCGGAGAGATTCCGCAGTAGATGTGTCTGGGCGGCCGGTGTGGCCCTGTCACGGGTGAGGCCCTGGGCGTCCACGAGATCGAAGGAATCACGGTCGATGCCGGCACGCGTAAGAAATTCTCGTTCGGTCTTCATGCCGTCGGCGTAGGTGTGCTTGCCGTTGTGGACGGCCATCAGGGGCGGCAGAAGGTTGGCGCCGAGGTTGTGACTGACCTTGTTGATCAGTTTTGCGTATTCCTTGAAGGGGGGTGACGTGTAACTTGCGGAGACGGGCAGCCTTTTGACCTTCTGCACCGGCGGGAGTTTGCTGCCGGGATTGTCCCCCAGGGTGGGAGAGGCGACGGAGACGCCATGCTTGGCGAGTGCTTCGATGAGTACCGTGCGGGCGAACGCGGCCGGGTCGGGCACTTGGTACGTCGCGATGAAGGGCGCGGTGGCGTCCGCCGGCACGGAACCTCGTATCCGGATGCGTCCTGCAGCGGGAGAGTCGGTCTTCACGGCCGGCTTCGTCCCGGCGGGAGTCGTGGTGACGCGCGAGTCGACGGTGAACGCGGCTGTCTTGGGGCGCCAGTCGACGGTTGCCTGCCGGCCGGGTGCTGCGGGGGTGATCAGCAGGTCGATGAGGTTGTCGTTGACGACTGTTGGCGTGATGGGTGTGCTTCCGATCGTCACAGGGGCCCAGAGGCGGTCGTCGATGACCACGTCTCCGTCGATGTGCCGGATGCCGCTCGCCGCGACCTGTCGGGCGAGGTCGTTGATGCCGGCGAGGGGGTCTTCACGCGTGAGGGTGGCCATACCGGGCACGGCATTTGCATCGGTGTGGTCAAAATCCGGGATGTCGACCTTTCCGAGCGCGTTGGTCCGCCCGCCGAGTGTCAGATCGCCGCTTCCCACCATGATGAGGTTTCCGGAGAGTCGGCCGTTGCGCGATACCGAACCGGAGCGAACAAGGGGGGTGCGGAACCGATGGCTGCTCCCGAGTGTGTCGAGCGCGGCACCGACGGCGAAGGTCTTGGCGGTCGAGCCTGTCACGAACTTGGACGTGGCGTTCTCGGACTGCACGACCTTGCCGGATTTCAGGTCGGTGACCTGAAGACCCCACTGTCCCGAGGACCATGGGGCACCTCGCATGAGTCTCTGCAGCTCTGCGCTCACTCCAGCAGCGCTCGATGATCCTGGAGCCGGAGGATGCTTGCCGGTTGTGTCGGTGTGGCACGCGGAAGCGGTGAGCGCGGCGACCGTCGAGGCGGCGACGACGGCTACGGTGCGGGACCGTCGTCGTGCCTTCGGCCTGACGGCGTGGGCGCCGTTCATGAGAGGGCGCTCCTGCAAGGCGACGCCTTGGCGGTCCGACGGGGTATGACGGCGCACGAAGCCAGTGATCCTGGAGAACATTTGGGGTTGATCCTCATCTTGTTGCGCGGCGGTGACGCGCGTGGTCATGCCGGATTTACGAACGCAGGGCCCGGGCCGCGACCGTGCGTGATGCGCGGGCAGCCTGGAGGGCCAGGGCGAGGCAGGTGGTCAGGAGGGTCACAGCGGCGAGAGCGCCGAGCGTCTCCCACGGGAGACCGTTCAGAACGCGGGCGATACTGATCCTGGCTCCCGCGGCGATGGTGGCACTCGTGACGGCGATGGAGATCACGCCGAAGAGGATTGCCGTCCCGGCGTAGATGGCTCCCTCGAAGACCGTTGACCGGGTGACCACGCCCGGTCGTGCGCCGGCGACCGTCACGACGGCGGAGTCACGGGTGCGCTCCCGCCCGACCAGGGCGATCACGGCGAGGCCGCCGACCCAGGACACGACGAAGACCCAGCCCAGAACGACCATGACGTCACCCAGCCCGGCGGTGCTTCCGGGCATGACGTTCCCCATCACCATGAAGAGCCCGACAAACGACAGGGAGAGCGCGAAGGGCAGCACCGTGGTGACGCTTCGAGCTGCCCGTGCACGGCACGATTGCACGGCAAGGTGCCAGGTGACGCTGCGCGACGGTACGAGTGCGGTCCAGAGCTTCATCAGGGGCGTGAGAACCCACGGCCCCATCAGCAGCGCCAGGCAGATGAGGAACAGGTCGCCGGCGAAAGCGAAGGCCGTCCGCTGTTCGACACCGCCTTCGAGTTCCAGCCCCAGCCCGGGAATCCACATGCCGACCACTCCGGCGAGGAGACACAGGGCGAGAACGCTGCGTGCGGCGCCCGGCCGGGCCGGCGGATCCGAGTGGTCCCGGAAGGCGCGCATCTCCGGTGTCTTGGCGGCGCGGCGTGTGACTCCCCAGCCGCCGAGCAGACACGGAACCACCCCGAACAGCACAGCTACGCCCACGTGCGAGAGCTCGAAGCCGACCGTCGCTCCGTGCAGATCGAGTCCCGTGGCCGTCCACTGATCGAGGGAGATACCCGCGACCAGAGGAGCCAGCGGCACCGCCAGCGCACCGGCAATCGTGCCGAGCACCATCAGTTCGGTGCGCAGGATGCGCCTGACCCGATTGCGGGGGATCCCGAGGATCACCCACAGGGCGTGTTCGCGTCGCTGGGTCTTCAACGTCAGACCGACCGCGGACGCGACGATGCCCACGGCGGCGAGCAAGGTGAAGAAGACGATGTTTCCGCCCAGCGCGATCGACGCCGAGGACATGCGTGTATCGCCTGCTGCGCGCGCCGCCGAGACAGCGGTGAACATGGCAATGACCGAGCCGGCTGAGCATGCCGCGCCGACCGCCGCACACACGAGCGTCCACAGCCACATGGATGCCTGCATGCGGATGTCCGACAAGACGAGTCGCATCATGCTGCTTCGTCACCTGCCTCATCCACGGACTGCGCCGCGAGGACGGCATCGCTCACCGTGCGGGAGTCGCCGCCGGGAATGACTGCGTGAATGCGCCCGGACCCCATCACCACGACCTGGTCGGCCCGTGCGGCCGCGTGAGGGTCGTGCGTGACCATGAGGACCGTGGTTCCCTGCGCGGGAAGCGCCTGGAGCCAGTCGAGCACGACATGACCGGACTTGAGGTCGAGCGCCCCGGTCGGCTCGTCGGCGAAGACGATCCGGGGCTGATTCGCGACGACTCGGGCCACTGCGACGCGCTGGCGTTCCCCGCCGGAGAGGCGGTCGGGACGTCGCCGGGCGTGCTTGGCGATGCCGAGCCGCGTCATCGCGTCGTCAACACGGGACTTGGGCACACGGTGGCCGGCCAGCCGCGCCGGAAGGGAGATGTTGTCCTCGACGGACAGAGAACTGACGAGGTTGTACTCCTGGAAGATGAAGCCGACGTTCTCGCTGCGGAATGCAGCCTGCTTGCGCGGCGAGAGCGAGAGGATGTCCGTCCCGAGGATCTCGATGGAGCCTGAGGTCGCTCGCTCCAGGCCGGCCGTGCACAGCAGGAGCGTCGACTTGCCGGACCCGGACGGCCCGACGACGGCGGTCAGCCGGCCTTCTGGAACGTCAAGGTCGATAGCGTGCAGCACACGTGTTGTCTCGCGTCGACGCCCCGGGACCGGAAAGTCCATCTGAAGTCCACGCAATCGAATACACGGAACAGAGGAGGAAGCTGAAAAAAGCATGTCTCAAGCCAAGCAGCGCGCGAGGGCCGATGCACGGGTGCCTGCACTGCTTGAAGGTAGACCTGGGTCTACCTTCCGGCGGTGTGCGACAATGCTCGCCATGGCGCAGATTCGCTTGGCCCGGAGGGTACTGACAGAACTGGTCGCAGCAATAACCTTCCCGATTCTGCTGCTTTCTCTCCTTGTCGTCCCGGTAGCGGCCCCAGTGGTGGCAGAGGTAGACCGTTCACGAGCCCATTGGTGTGGCGCTGAGGTACTGCCGCTGAGGCCCGCTGCTCAGAGCTGGACGCGATGGGTGACACTCCGGCTGCGTTCAAAGTCGGTATGGAGAACCGACCTCCCTGTTTTCCTCGCCACGTTGCTCCTTTCCGCGCTTTCACTGTTGATTTCCTTCTTCGGGTTCATCGGCGCCGCCGCCTTGGTTTTCTCTCCCGTATTCTGGGCCTTTGGTATCGCAGCACAGGTCGGTCCTTTCACGCCGAAGTCAGTACAGCAAACCCTTCTGGCCGTGCCCGCAGGAATCGCTCTGGGTGCAGTCACCGTGAGTGCGTTGACCGGAGTTTCCCTTCTTCGTGACCTTCTCCTGCGCGCTTTCTCGAGAAGCCGGGACTCGGACCTGCTGGCGAAACTTGAGGAGCTCCGCAGCAGCAGGGCGTCCCTGACTGCGGCCTTCGAGATCGAGCGACAGCGAATCGAACGCGATCTGCACGACGGAGCCCAGCAGGAGCTCGTCGCCGTCGTCATGCGCCTTGGGATGCTGGAGGCGGCAGCCGCCGACCACGAGCGAACCGTGCAGTTGGCACGCCAGGCACAGGCCCATGCGGAACGCGCCCTGGAACGGCTGCGGGAAACGGTGCGTGACATCCACCCCCGTGAGCTGAGCGACCTCGGCCTCATCGCAGCTGTCCGGGAACTGGCTGCGCGATCACCCCTGAGTGTCGAGTTGACCAGCAATGGCGACGACTCTCAGCTTTCGTCGCCAACAGCGACGGCGGTATACTTCACGGTCTCCGAAGCTCTGACGAACATCGCGAAACATGCAGATATGGGCACCGCGCAGATCGACATGAAATGCGCTAAAACTGGCGTGAAAGTGCGCGTTCGTGACGACGGTGTCGGCGGTGCGAGAATCGACGCGGGTTCCGGACTCGCAGGACTGCGTGAGCGAATGCGGAGTGTCGGCGGGGATCTCGAAATCCTCAGCCCGGCCGGTGGCGGAACAGAGGTTACAGCGTCCGCCCCCAGCCAACCCCCATGGTAAATGAGACAGATTGAGCAACCCGATAGGGGCGGGCATGAGAATTGTCCTGGCGGACGACAGTGTGCTGATTCGTGCAGGTATCCGAGAAATCTTGGCCTCCAACGCCCATGATGTGATCCGCGAATGCGAAGACGCCGATGAGCTGGTGGCCGCTGTCGACGCATTGGCACATGCCGGGACCGCTCCAGACATCGTCATTACGGATGTTCGCATGCCACCGGGAAACACAGATGACGGGCTCCGTGCTGCGATCGATCTGCGCTCCCGGTACCGGGATCTGCCGGTGGTGGTCCTTTCCGCGTATGTCACGGGACCATACGTGCGAGAGCTCCTCAATGGGCCAGGCGCTGACGGAGCCGTCGGGTACCTGCTCAAGGAGAAAGTGGGAAGAATCGCAGACTTCCTACGGGCTCTCGAAACGGTCTCCAGGGGCGGAGTGGTGATCGACCCCGAGGTCGTCCGCCACGTCACGCGCGCTCACTCTCCCCAAGGGCCGCTTGCCCGACTCACCGCCCGCGAGCGAGAGGTGCTCGCCCTCATGGCTGAGGGGAGTTCCAACGCGGAGATCGCATCGAAGTTGTTCCTTTCGGGCGCTGCTGTCAGCAAGCATGTGGCGAATGTTTTCGCGAAGCTCGGCATGGCTCCCGGCGAAGACAACAGAAGAGTCAAGGCCATTCTCACCTGGTTTGAATACAATTGAATCGATGCCGATACCAGCCGGTGAGCGAGTCCCTGAACTTCTGGTACAGGCTCGAATCCGTCGACGTTGAGCCGGCCTTCTGCTCGAAGCAGTCTGTGCGGCGGCGGCGTGGTCCGGATGCATGAGGCGACCGCCGCACGCAACGAAGGCCGTCGTACGTCTCGTCTCCGGCCGCACCAAGGAGACCTGAGAATCGACCCTGACCAGGAGACACACGCCTCACCCGCTCTCAGTGAGCTGCTCAGGCCGGGGACATCAGTGTGCCCGAACCACGGAGCTCTTCTGGAAGTCGGCGCCGAACGCCTTCTCGATGCCGTTGATGACCGCGGAGTCGCTCACGATGAGGCCGAGTTCGCGGTTGTGGCCGAGCGAGTTGGCGGAGAAGTTCTCCGAGCCGGCGAACACCTTTGCTTCGGACGTGCCGTAGTCGGTGACGATCGCCTTGGCATGGATGTAGAAGCCGGTGGAACTCGTGTACGTGGTCACCTTGCCACCGGCGGCAGTGACCTTCGCCAGCTCCTTGCTGTACTTCGATGACTCGTTCTCGGCGACGACGCGAACCGCGACACCGCGCTTCGCATCCGCGACGACCGCGTTCACCAGCGTGGAGTCCTCGAACTCCTCCTCCTGGACATCCAGGCTGCGCTTCGCCCCCTTGACCAGGGCCAGCAGGCGGCTCTGCGAGTCGGTGGGCGACCAGACGAGGTCGGTGCCGTCGGACGGGGTGACGGCGGTCTTCGCGTAGTCGGCGTCGAAGACCTTCTCGACTGCCGCGACATCGGCCTTGTCTGAGTCGAAGACGCCGTAGTCACGTGAGGTCGCGTAGTACTTCGTGTCGAAGTTGCCGGTGCTGATGTACGACCTGGCGCCGTCGACAGTGATCGTCTTCTGGTGGGTGTAGACGTACGAGGAGGACGAGTACGTGACCCCGGCGCCGGCCGCGGACAGCGCCTTGTAGGCGGCGCCGTCGATGGACGCGTGCTGGGAGTCGAAGACCACGCGGACCTTCACGCCTGCCTTCTGCTTCTTGACCAGGTCGTCGACGAGGGTGGTGTCGCGCAACTCGTAGATCGTCACGTCGACCGATTTCTTGGCCGAGTTGACGAAGTCGTAGATCGCGCCCTCCTTCTGGTCCGGAAGGACCACGAGGGAGTAGGCGCTCGCGGCGTGGGCGGAGGCGGGCACGAGGGCACATACGGCGGCCAAGGCGCCTGCGGCCAGGGCGGGCATCAGACGGTGTGTGGGGTTCACCGGGGGCTCCTGACGTAGTCGAGGAAGCGCGCAACGCGCGTAGCACACCCAGTAGGACACAGCGCCAGGGTTCACTGAAGCTCAGTTGAACGAAAGGAGGGGCAGGGTTGAGCAAAGCGATACTTCACCCTCTCTTGGGTGTCAACTCCCTCGAAACATTGTGCAGATGGGGGCTTTCTGTCCGGTGCGTACGGGGTACCGGCCGTCGTCCTGTACGAACTCACCTGGGAGCCGGTGCGTGGCCGCAACCGGCCTTCACGGTGCCGGAAGCGGGTCCGCCGAGACCGGGCTCAGTCGCACCGTCGCCGCCGCGACGTTCTCCTCCGGGTGCGCGGTCGAGGACGTACCGGGGATCGGCGCCAGGGAGATCCTTTCAGTAAGCCTCCCTGGCTCACGAAACTGCCTGCTGCTGAAGAAGCACCGTAGCCCGGCGGCGTACCGTGGCCAGGTGGCAAACGAAGACCTGGGACGGACCCTGCGCCGCTTGCGCCGTCTGGCCTCCATGACTCAAGAACAACTGGCCGAGGGCTCCGGCGTGTCCGTCGATGTGATCCGTCAGCTTGAGCAGGGGCGTAAGCACTCGGCCCGCCTCCCTACGCTGCATGCTCTGGCGAACGGCCTCGGTGTGGAGCTGACCACGCTCCTGGGCGACCCGCCCGGGGTCTCCACCACCGGCGAGAACGACGGCCCTCTCCGAGCTGGTGGCCAATGCCGTGCAGCACGCCCGGCGGGAATCCATCCGCGTGGTGGTGGAGCGCACGGCCGTGCGGAGGGTCCGCGTGGCCGTCGCGGACTTCTCACGGGCGCGGCCCGTGGTGCGCGAGGCGGGCGACGGTGACGAGGAGGGGCGCGGCCTGTTACTGGTGACGGCGCCGGCGGCCGACTGGGGTACGGATGAGCGACGTTGGGGAAGGGTCGTGTGGGCGAACCTGGAGGGGCGCGGGTGACCGCCGGAGAATTCTCCGGCCGCAGTATGGCCCGAGCCCACCTGTCGCTGTTGACCGAGATGTTCGGCACGGACGGATGCCTGCGGATCGATACGGCCTCCGACACCGACACGACCGATTGGGGCCCAGTCCTCGCCCGCGCATGCCCGTTCTGCTGCGGCCGCCGGTGCATCCCGCTGGGCCGGCGCGCCGAGCCTTTCCGGCGGGGATCCGGGTCAGGATCGCCCCGGAGTCGCCGCGGGGCCGCCTGAACCAGCTGATCCGGCCGCTTCCAGGATGACGGTGCGCGCTGTCTGGATGAGGCGCTCCAGCGACAGAGCCGCTGTGGGCCGGACGCTGTACGTCATCAGCCGCAGGGCCTCGATCCGGGTCCGGTCCTCGACGGGAAGTCCCTGGGGGAGACCGGAGAACAGTTCGTGGCGCGGGCGGGAGTTGAGGTCCTCCGCCAATGTTTGAAGCGGCATTCCGCCCAGGACGTTCTGCGAGGTCGCGGGTGGTGCTGCGGCACGCTGGTCCTGGAGCTGGGCATGGATCGCCAGGCCGATGAGCGTGGTGGTGAGTGCTTCACCGGATTCCGTACTGATCTTCCAGGTGCGGAAGCGGTCATGGCGACCGGCGGCCGCGTCAGGGGCGTGAGCATCCCCAGCCCTGCGGATGCTTTCCGCGCATGCCCGGCACTCCCTCCACGCCTCCGGTGCTGCTTCGCTCGTCCCCATGAGGGCAGTGTGCCGGGGCGCTGCCGACTTGGGCAGCGCCCCGGTGGCTGCGTAGCTGGGAACGGGCCGCTGAGCCGACGACGTCCCGCGCGAGACTGCGCAAGCGTTCTCGCCCTGTTGTCGGGTGCGACGCTCAGGTCGCGCCGGAAGGCCGGTCAGCGTGCGTGCGGAGGATGACCGCCCCGGAGATCAGGCAGAGAGTCGGAGCCGGTCGTCGAGTGCGGTGCCGACGGCCGGGCAGTTCTTCCGGATGGTGTCGAGGAAGGCGTGCAGCACCGGGGAGTGGTCGCGGACCGTGAAGGACAGGACGAGATCGGGCAGGGGCGTGCGCGGGGTCACTTCACAGAACCGCGTCCCCGGACGGGGGACCGCCCTCATGCGGGACGGCCCCAGGCCGACGCCCACGCCGGAGGCGGCGAGGCCCATGATCGTGTGCACGTCCCTCGCGACGGTCGCACCGCCGAGAGCCGATGAGTCCGCGCCCAGAAGGGCACGCAGTCCGGCTACGACGGCGGGCTCGTCCTCGCCGGCGGAGACGATCAGCGGCTGTCGCCGCAACTGCTCGACGCTCACGGATGGTTGCCCCGCGTACGGGTGCACCGTACTCACCACGGCGATCACATGGTCGCGTCCGATAGGGACGGATACGAGACGCTCGGCCCCGGAGCCCCGTGGCGGGCCGAGAGTGATGGCCACATCCAGCTCCCCGGCGACGAGAGCGGTGCTGCTGCGGCCGGTCGACATCTCGTGCAGTTCCAGCCGCACATCGGGCCGTTCACGGCCGAACCGGCTCAGGACGCCCGGCAGCGGGTCGAGCAGCGCCGAGGCGATGAAGCCGAGGCGTAGCCGTCCCGTCTCGCCACGCGCGGCCCGGCCCGCGTCGACCGTGGCCGCGGCGATCTCGTCCAGCGCCCGGCGCGCCCGTACGAGAAACGCCTCGCCGGCGGCGGTCGGGAACACCCCCTGACGTGTGCGGTCGAACAGCCGGGCCCCGACCTCGCGCTCCAGATCGGCGATCTGCTTGGACAGCGGCGGCTGCGCGATGCCCAGCTCGCCCGCTGCCCGGCCGAAGTGTTCGTGAGCGGCGAGAGCAACCGCGTACCGCAGATGTCGCGCCTCCATGACCCCCCTCTACCCGTCGGCTGCCCTCTTCCGGCGATACCTCAGAGATATTGCCATGCCGCTTACCAGATCTAGGAATGGATGACGCTGAGGTTCCTGTCTGGAATGGAGCCATGAAGAACGCAACTCCGAGGACGGGCACCGTCTTCGTTCTCGTGCACGGCGCCTGGCACAGCTCCGCTCAGTGGTCGGCGACACAGCGTGCGCTGGCCGGTCTGGGCGCTGCGAGCCTGGCCGTCGACCTGCCGGGGCACGGTTTCGACGCACCCCTGCCCTCCGGCTACCTGCTGCCAGGCCAGCCCGGCCTGCTGACCGAGAAGTCACGGCTCGCCACCGTGACGTTGGACGACTGCGCCGAGGCGGTGCTGAGGGTCCTGCGCCAGGTACGCCACCACCGCACCGTCGTGCTCGTGGCGCACAGCGCGGGTGGCGGTCCCGCGTCCCTGGCCGCGGAGTGGGCGCCCGAACTGGTGGACCGGGTCGTCTACCTGTCCGCGTTCGTCCCGGCCGGCAGACCGCGGTTCTCCGACTACCTGGGCTCACCCGAGAACGCCACCGCGCTGGGCCAGAACCTGAACCTCGGCGACCCCGGGGCCCTGGGCGCCGTACGGATCAATCCGCTCTCACCGAGCCCCGCCTACCTCGACGAACTGCGGGAGACCCACTACCACGACACCCCCCTGGACCGCTTCGACCGGTGGCGGTCCGCGCTGAGCCCCGATCTGCCGCTGGCGATCCCGACGACTCCGGTCACCGTGACCGCAGCGCGGTGGGGGCGGCTCCCGCGCACCTTCCTGCGCTGCGCAGAGGACCGGGCGCTGGCACCGGCCGTGCAGGACCTGATGATCGCGGAAGCCGACCGGGCCTTCCCGCGCAACCCGTTCACCGTACATACGCTGCCCGGCAGCCACAGCCCGTTCGCCGCCAGGCCGGGTGAGCTCGCCGCGGTCCTGGCCTCGTGAGCGGTTCTCGCGTCGCGAGCGGTCCTCGCTCGGTGAGCAGGAACGGCGCGCGTCGGGTCAGTCCACGAGATCCGGCGCCCGCAGTACGGCCGAGGGGATGCCCCACGCGTCGACGAGGTCGACCGCGAGGGGGCGGACCTTGCGGCAGAGGGCGTTCACCTCACGGCTGATCGCCTTGGAACGCTGGACGGTCAGCCGCCCGTGCTCCATGAACCAGGCCCGGTCCGCCTCGATGGTCGACAGGGCGAACAGGTCGCAGAGGAGGGCGAGCACCGTCTTCTCGGCGCCTTCGGGCAGCGCCCGCACGCGGTTGACGAACGCCTCTGTCACCAGCCGCTCGACGTGCGCGCGGGCCAGTGCGATGACGTGGTCCTGCACTTCGGAGAAGACGGCGCCGGGATCATTCTTCTGGTCGATGCCGCGTTTGATCCGCCGGGCCAGGCCGGCGAGCATGTGCTGCTCGCGGAAGCGGACCATGGCGAGCTGGTACTCCGAGTCGAGCAGGCCGGCCTCCCGGTCCCACTCGTCGCCGCCGGGCAGCAGGTCCCGTACGCGTTCGAGCAGTTTGTGGGCCGACGTGCGCTCGATGACCGTCTCGACGGCGAGATTGGTGACATAGCGGACCGTGCCGAGCTGGTCGAGGTCCTCGAACTCGCTCGCGTGGTCGGTGAGCAGCCCCTTTGCCACGAGCTGCAGCAGGACATGGTTGTCGCCCTCGAAGGTGGTGAAGACATCGCTGTCGCTCTTGAGGGCGGCGAACCGGTTCACGGCGAGATAACCGGCGCCTCCGCACGCCTCGCGGCACTCCTGGACGACCCGGGTGGCGTGCCACGTCCCCAGTGCCTTGATACCCGCGGCCTGTGATTCCAGCCGGCGCCGCGCCTGCGCGTTGTCCTCGATGCCGGAGAAGACCTCGTGCAGCTGGGTACGTACCTCGTCCTGCGCGAAGTGCAGGGCGTACGTCCGGGCGATGAGCGGCAGCAGACGGCGCTGATGCAGGCCGTAGTCGAGGAGCACCTGCTCGCCGGTGTCCGGTGCGGCCTCGAACTGCCGTCGCTGTACGGCGTACTTCGTGGCGATCGTCAGGGCGACCTTGGCGACGCTGATGCCCGCACCTGCGACGCTGACCCTTCCCTGCACCAGAGTGCCGAGCATGGTGAAGAAGCGCCGGTTGGGATTGTCGATCCCGCTCTCGTAGACGCCCTCGGGCGTGACGTCGGCGAACCTGTTCAGCAGCGCCTCGCGTGGCACCCGCACGCCGTCGAACCAGATGCGGCCGTTGTCCACACCGTTGAGCCCCATCTTGCGGCCGTCGTCCTCGATCCGGACGCCGGGCACCGTCTTCCCGCCGGCGCGCAGGGGTACGACGAAGGCGTGCACGCCCTGGGAGTCGCCGCCCACCTCCAGCTGGGCGAAGACGACCGCCAGTTCGGCATGGCGGGCCGCGTTGCCGATGTAGTCCTTGCGCGCCTGGTCGTGGGGGGTGGTGATGACGAACTCCCGGCTCGCGGTGTCGTACCGCGCGACGGTGGAGAGCGCCTGGACGTTGGAGCCGTGCCCGGTCTCCGTCATCGCGAAGCAGCCCATGAGCTCCCCGGTGATCAGGTCCTGGAGGTAGGCGTCGTGGTGGCGTCCGGTGCCCAGTTGCAGGATCGCGCCGCCGAAGAGTCCGAACTGCACGCCGACCTTCACCAGGGCCGACAGATCGCCGAAAGCCATTGTCTCGAACGCGGCGATCGAGGCGCCGACATCGCCGCCCCCGCCGTACTCCGTGGGAAAGCCCATGCCGGTCTGGCCCGTCGCGGCCATCTTGACGACGACCTCACGCACCCGCTCACGGAAGGCGTCGATGCCGAGCTCGTCGGCCTCTTCGAGGAGGGAGGCGTACGTCGTCAGATTGGTGCGGACGAGGTCGCGGATCCCGGCGTACTCGCCGTCGAGTACGCCGGTCAGCGAGGAGACGTCGATCTCGGGCTGCACGTAACCGGTCTCAGGAGTGGAAGCGTTCTCGGGGGCCATGCCACTCCGCTACCCCGCCCTCGGGTGATCAACCAGGAACGAGCTGGTGGCAGAGGCATGGGGGGAGGAGGGGAGCCGGCCGGAACCGGAGCCTTCCCCTCCCCGCCCCGCTCGATTCAGCGTGCGGAAGCCGGTCGTGCCGCTGCCGGCTTCGGCAGTGTGCAGCCCGCGGCCGACAGGTTGAGTTTGTTGCCCGTCGTGAAGCAGGCGGGTATGCCGTACGTCTCCTCGGCGTATCCGATCCCCTCGCGGACGGTGACGGCACCCTGCTCGTTCACCTCGCAGGGGTTGTCGAGCGTGCAGCGCTCACCGCTCTCGTTGATGGTGTTGTTGACCGCCGTGACCTGCCCGGTCGTCGTGTCGATGACCGGGGAGCCCGAGGTGCCTCCGATGACCTGGCACTGCGGGGTGTAGCGGACGGAGTCCTTCCAGGTCCACTGGTCTTCCTTGAGGCGGTACGCGAATCCGTCGACGGAGCAGGAGTAGACCCGCTTCCAGTAGCCGGAGACCACGTTGATCGCGTGCCCCTGCACCGGGTGGCCGGCGGACAGGGTCAGCGGCGCGATTCCGGTGGACTGCTGTATCTGGGCGTAGGTCTTGGTCAGTTGGTAGAGCGTGACGTCCGTGTCGGTCATCGTCGAGTAGACGACCTTGTTCGCCTTGAGCGTTCCGGCTGTGCCCGCCGAGGCGTTGAGCAGGGTGAAGCTGCGGGTGGAGGACTGGCCGGTGATGACCTGACCCGCGCTCGGGAAGCCGGTTTCCAGACAGTGGCCGTTCGTCAGGACCAGGCCCGGGTCCGAGGCCTGCGAGTTCGGCATGCGGATCAGGGAGCCCGAGCAGTTGCTGAGCGCCACGGTGCCCGCGAAGGAGGCGGCTGCCGCCTTGGCGGGCGCGGTGGCGGGGTGCGCGGCGGTGGGGGTTGTCCCGTCCGCTCCGGCGGGTGCTGCGGCTGCCGTGCCCGTGGTGCCCGCGAGGGCGGCGGCACCGAGGGTCACGGCGGTGAGGGTGGCGAGGAGAGGCTTGCGCATGGTGGTGGTCGGTCCTCTCGGTTCGGCCCCGGGAGCCCGGTGGCCCCCGGACGGCGAAGGGTGACCGCATTGTCGGCGTACAAACAATGTCTCCGCTACCCCACCACCACGTCCTGGCTCTTTCTGCTCCCTTGACGGCTGCCGTACCGGGACTCTCTTCCTCACCCCCGGCCTCCCCGGGGGAGGCCGCAGCACGGCGGGCGGGCCGGCCACGGGCACCGTCACACCGGCCGTGGCCGTCGTGCGCGCGATCCGTGGTTGCCCCCACCAACTACTCGCCGTGCTGCGCTCGCTGGGATGCTGGGATCAGCTGCCGTCGCCCACCGGCTCCAGTACGAAGACCGGGATCACCCGGTCCGTCTTCGTCTGGTACTCGGCGTAGTCCGGCCAGACCTCGACCGCGCGGGACCACCACAGCTCCCGCTCGGCGCCCACGGCCTCGCGGGCCGCCATGTCCTGCCGTACGCCGCCGTCCTGCAGCTCCACCTGCGGGTGTGCGGCCACGTTGAAGTACCAGGTGGGGTGGGTGGGCGCACCGCCCTGCGAGGCCACCACGGCGTACGTCCCGCCGTGCTCCACCCGCATCAGCGGGGTCTTGCGGATCTTGCCGCTCCTGGCCCCGAGGGTGGTGAGGACGACAACGGGCACACCCTTCATGGTCGTTCCCTCGGTGCCCCCGGAACTCTCGTACAACGCGACCTGGTCGCGCACCCACTGGTCCGGGCTCGGCTGGTATTCGCCGCTGAGAGGCATGCTGTTCTCGTCTCACTAGCAGAGGGGCCCGGCGGAGGAGGCAGGGGGTAGCCCCCCACCACCCACCAGAGGGGTAGGAAGACCCCCCAAGTAGAAACCCGCCCCCCCCCCC
>NZ_JBHYWP010000087.1:28289-36429 GCF_042751845.1 Streptomyces sp. NPDC059398
ACAGACTCAATGCAGCGGCCGGCGGTACGGTGGTTCTCATGACCACCGCTCCGGGCCCTCGGTCGGATCTGCCGCCCTCATGATTCACCACGGGACGCCACGCCGGTAGCGGGCGGCGTGGCGCCGGGGGAGTCCGCCGGAGGCAGCGGCTCACAGGAGTCGCTTGCGGCCCCAGAAGATGACGAAGGTGACGATGGCGGCGGTGGCGGCGAGCATGATGCCTGCTCCGAGCCACTGCATCGTGTGCATCTGGGACAGGGGGAGGTAGTCCATGGAGTAGCCGATGACGTGCTTGGACTCCAGGCAGGCGGTGTGCGCCTTGTCGTTGTCGATCTTGTCGAGGCAGGCGGTCCAGTCCAGGCGGCCTCCGGAGCTGGTGAGGAAGTAGGTGCCCTGGCCCTGCTGCACCGCCTCGGCGGGCAGCTTCGGCTGGGGGGCGTCGGGGCCGACGCCCTTGTCGGTGCTGACCGACAGCACATGCCCGAGGCTCAGCCGGAACCGGTCCCAGACGACCCCGATCGCCACCACGATGCCAAGGGTGACCACCATCGACACCAGCGTGCGGCGCAGCAGCATGCCGACCGCCACGCCCACGGCGAACGTGAGCAGCGCGTAGGCCACCGGCAGGACCCAGGTGACGTCGAAGAACGCGCCGCTGGTCCAGTCCAGCGTGTTGTCGACTCCCTTGACCGGCCCCCACCACCAGGTGAACACCACGGCGAGCACGGCGGTGGACAGCGCGATCAGCACGGCGGGGATGGTGAGCTTCGCGGCGAGCCACCGCAGCCGGCTGACGGACTGCGAGGTCACCAGCTTGGCGGTGCCGGACTCCAGATCGCCCGCGATGAGCGGGGCGCCGAGCAGGACGCCCGTCAGAAGAGGGACGTAGCCCAGATAGCCCCCGAAGCTGAACAGTCGGGTGGAGTACTCCTCAAGACCGGACGGCGGGCTGCCGTGCTTCTGCGGTGCCGAGTCCAGGAAGTCCACCAGTTGCCCGCGCAGCCAGACCATGGCGATCACGGCCAGGAGGGTGAGGCCGATGAGGGTCCAGAACGCGGCGCGGTGCTGGCGCCAGACGAGCCAGACCGGGCCGCCGAGCCGGGGACCGGTACGCCGGGGAGCGCGGCCGTTCCGCGGGCGGCCGGTGGGCGTCGGGCGGGCCGGGCCCTGGGTGAGCGTGGTCATGCGGTCACAGCCTTCTGGCGGTCGCGGGTGATGATGTCGTGGATGTCGCCGACGCGGGCGCTGGGGGCGATCAGCGCGGGCGCGTCGGGTGAGCGCAGATAGCCGAGCAGAAGCTCTTCCAGGGTGGGGGGCTCGGCCCGCCCGCCGTACTCGGTCCGGCCGTCGCGCCGCACCAGGAGGCCCGGACGGCCTTCGTCGCTGCGGGACTCGATCACCGTATGCGGGGCGACTGCGGGGAACGAGCCGCCGTCCGGGGCCAACAGGGCGTGTGCGGAACGCAGTTCGTCCACGCTGCCGGCGAGACGCAGCCCGCCGTTGGTGATGACGAGCAGGTAGTCGCAGATGTTCTCCAGCTCGGCGAGCATGTGTGAGGAGACGAGCACCGTCGTACCGTGCTCGGCGGCCTCCGCGGTCAGGGTGGCCATCAGCTCACGGCGTACCAGCGGGTCCAGATCGGACATCGGCTCATCGAGGATGAGCAGATCCGGGCGCTTTCCGAACGCCAGTGCGAAGGCGACACGGGTGCGCTGCCCGCCGGACAGCGTTCCGGTCTTCGCTTCCAGCGGTACCTGTCCCGCGGCGACGATGCTCTCCGCGACCTCCTGGTCCCAGCGGGGATTGAGCTCGTGGCCGAGCCGCAGGGTCTCGGCCACGGTGAAGCGCTTGAACAGCGGCTTCTCCTGGGTGAGGAACGCGGTACGCAGGACCGCCTCCGTCGACCCCGGCTCCGTGCCGAACACCCGCAGGGCGCCGGTCGTCGGCCGGATCATGTGGGTGGCCAGGCCCATCAGAGTGCTCTTGCCGGCGCCGTTGGGGCCGACCAGGCCGCAGACCCGTCCGGTCGGCAGCCGGAAGGAGACGTCCCGCAACGCCCAGCCGCGCCGGTACTTCCTGCCGAGGCCATGGGCCTCGATCGCCGACTCACCGGCGGGGTGCCCGTACCCCGTTCCACTTCCGTGGTGTGTCTGCGTATGGTCCATGTGTGGCTCCTGTGCGGGTCGCGGGTGGGGAACGGCCGTGGTGCACGCAGATGAGGGATGCACTGGATGGGGAACGCCGTCCGGTGGACACCACTCTTCTCCACCGGGTCCCGCGACGGATCGGGCGAAAGACAGATCCTTGCCGGCCGGCTGCGACTTTCGGCCGGTCGGCAGGGGGAACGACGAAAGAGATGGCGAAGGCGATGAACGGCACGGCCCCACCCATGGCCACCGGAGGGAAGGGGCGTGAGCGGATCATGCCCGTCACGGCGTGGCTGCTGCTGTTCCTGTGCCTGGCCGGGCTCGTCCCGCTGGACCTGGCGGGCGGCTTCTACGTGATCGACAGCTACGCCCACGCCAAGCCGTTCGTCGTGCTGCCGGCCGTCGTTCTCGTCGCTGCCTCGCCCCGGCTGGGCCGCCGGGCACTGCCGGTGGCCGCCTGCGTACTGGCGTGCCTCTCCCTGGGCCTCTCCGTCCTGTTCAGCCTCAGGACGGCGCCGGCCTCGCAGCCCCTGGGGTTCGCCGAACCGGCGGCGCTGGTGTGGCTGCTGCTGGTCGTCGCCCGACGGGGACAGCCCTCGTGGACGACGGCGGCCGTTCCGTTGCTGTTCATGGCGATCGTGGTGCGGCCGGTGTCGGTCTCGGTGCGGCAGTCCACCACCATCATGGCGCTGTTCTTCGCCCTGGCGGCTGTCATGGCGCTGGGGATCGGCCTCGGGATGCGCCTGCTCCTGGAGGACCGGCGGCGGCGGGCGGCGGCCCTGCGGCTGGAGCAGCGTACGGAGTTCGCCAGGGACCTGCACGACTTCGTCGCCCACCATGTCACCGGCATCGTGGTCCAGGCACAGGGAGCCCAGGCGATAGCGGACCGGAAGCCCGAACTGGTGCCACCCGCGCTCCAGCGGATCGAACAGGCCGGCTCGGAGGCGCTGACCTCCATGCGGCACATGGTGGGGATGCTGCGCGATGCCGAGGGCGAAGTGACCCTGACGCCGCTGGCAGGGCTGGGTGAAGTACGTACGCTCGTCGAGGAGTTCTCGGCCGTCGGCGGCGCCCACGCCCGGCTGGAGCTGGAGGGGAGCTTCGGCGATCTGCCGGTCGAGGTCTCCACGACCGCGCACCGGGTGGTGATGGAGGCCCTCACCAACGTACGCAAACACGCCCACGGCTGCACCGAAGTGCGGGTGCGCGTGGACCGCACGGGAGACCGGATCACCGTACGGATCAACGACGACGGACGGCCGCGTCATGTCTCCCACAGCGGTTTCGGGCTGAAGGGTCTGGACGAGCGGGTGGGCCTGATCGGCGGAGAGATCCAGGCAGGCCCGGTGACGGGCGGCGGCTGGGGCGTCGAGGCGACGCTCCCGGTCGCCACGGCAGGGGTGGCGGCGTCATGACGATCCGGGTGCTGATCGCGGACGACCAGGCCATGGTCCGTGCCGGGTTCGCGATGATCCTCGCGGCTGAGGACGACATCGACGTCGTCGCGGAGGCCACGGACGGGGTGCACGCCGTGGAACTCACCGAGCGCCACCGGCCCGACGTGGTGCTGATGGACATCCGTATGCCCCGGATGGACGGTCTTGAGGCGCTGCGCAGACTGACCCGCCCCGGCACCGTGAATCCGCCGAAGGTCGTGGTGGTCACGACGTTCGACGACGAGGAGTATGTGCAGCGCGCCCTGAGCGAGGGCGCGTCCGGTTTCCTGATCAAGGACTCGGGCCCGGCCCTGCTGGTCGAGGCCATCAGGGCCGCCGCCTCCGGCGAGGCCCTGGTGAGCCCGGCCATCACCGTCCGGCTGCTGCGCCGCCTCAGCGAGTCCGCGCCCGCCGCCCGGGAGCCGCACACCTCGCTCTCGGCGCGGGAGAAGGACCTGGTACGTCTGGTGGCCAGAGGGCTGACCAACGCCGAGATCGCCACCGGGCTGTCCATCTCGGTGGGCACGGTGAAGACCCACCTCGGCAATGTGCAGAGCAAGCTCTCGGCCCGTAACCGCGTGGAGGTCGCGGCCTGGGCCTGGGAGTCCGGCCTGGTCGAAGGGCGGAGGTAGGCCCTCCGGTCAAGGCGCGGGGCAGGGCCTCCCGGACGGTCGAGGGGCGGGGGAGGCCCTCCGGTCGAGGGGCGGGGCAGGCCCTCCCTGACGGTCGGAGGGCGGGCCGGGCCCTCCCGGACGGGCCGGGCCCGGCCCGTCAGCGTGTCAGGCCGGAGTTGAGGCGGGCCGCCTGGCGTGTCAGATGGTCCCGTTCGGCGAGGTTCGACGCCGTACGGGCCGCCTCCGCGTACAGCCGTGCCGCCTCCGCCGTATCGCCGTCCCGCTCATGGAGGTACGCCGCCACGGCGGACCGGCGGGGCAGTGATTCGTCCAGCTCCCTGAGGGCTGCCAGGCCGGCGCGCGGCCCGTCGGCCTCGCCCACGGCCACCGCGCGGTTGAGCCGGACGACCGGGCTGTCGGTCAGGTGTGCCAGCTCGTCGTACCACTCGACGATCTGCACCCAGTCCGTCTCCCCGGCGGTCGGCGCGTCGGCGTGGAGAGCCGCGATGGCGGCCTGCGCCTGGAACTCGCCCAGCCGGTCCCGGGCCAGGGCCGCCTGCAGAATCCCGACGCCCTCCGCGATCGACCGGGTGTCCCACCGGGTACGGTCCTGCTCGGCGAGCGGCACCAGGCTGCCGTCCGGCGCGGTCCGGGCGGCGCGCCGGGCATGGTGGAGCAGCATCAGGGCGAGCAGGCCCGCCACCTCGGGGTGGTCGATGGCGGCCGCGAGCTGCCGGGTGAGCCTGATGGCCTCGGACGCGAGGTCGACCTCGCCCGAGTAGCCCTCGTTGAAGACCAAATAGAGGACGCGCAGCACGGTGGCGACATCGCCGGGACGGCCGAACCTTCCCCGGGCGCCCGGCCCCGCTCCACCGGCGGGGACCCCCTGGCCGGAGACGGTGCGCTTGGCCCGGCTGATGCGCTGCGCCATGGTCGCCTCGGGCACCAGATAGGCATCGGCGATCTGGCGGGTGGTCAGCCCGCCGACCGCGCGCAGGGTGAGCGCGACCGCCGACGACGGGGTCAGCGCCGGGTGGGCGCACAGGAAGTAGAGGTAGAGCGTGTCGTCCACCGCGGACGTGGGTCCGGGCGGTGGTTCCTCGTGTACGGAGTCCTCACGCCTGCGGCG
The DNA here is from genome assembly GCF_042751845.1 of Streptomyces sp. NPDC059398. Taxonomy (NCBI): domain Bacteria; kingdom Bacillati; phylum Actinomycetota; class Actinomycetes; order Kitasatosporales; family Streptomycetaceae; genus Streptomyces; species Streptomyces sp. NPDC059398. The sequence continues at coordinate 33,616 of NZ_JBHYWP010000087.1, forward strand.
GGCGGTGTCCGCCCGTGTCGCGTCGAGGAACCTGCGCCAGGCGACGGTGACCAGCCAGCCCTTCGGATCCCTCGGTGGGTCGGCCGGCCAGCTGCGGACCGCCTCGACCAGCGCGTCCTGCACGGCGTCCTCGGCCGCCGCGAAGTCGGCTCCGCGGCGGACGAGGATCCCGAGCACGCTCGGTGTGAGGCTCCGGAGCAGGGCCTCGTTCACCTGTTCTGTCACTCCGTGATGGTGGGCGGCTCGGTCAGGAACGGGCGCAGCTCCAGCCACTCGTGGATCGGCTTCCCGCCCGCCCCGGGAGCGGCCGACAGCTCCCCGGCCAGCTCGATCGCGCGCTCCTGGCTGTCGACGTCGATCACCATCCAGCCCGCGATGAGGTCCTTGGTCTCCGCGAACGGGCCGTCGGTGACCGGCGGGCGCCCCTCGCCGTCGTACCGGACGAACATCCCGTCGGGTGCCAGCGCCTGACCGTCGACGAACTCGCCGGTCCCCTCCAGGCGGTCCGCGAAGTCCTGCATGTACTTCACATGGGCCGTGATCTCATCGGGCGTCCACTGGTCCATGGGGATGTTGTTGACCGACGCCGGGGCGCCTCGGTAGTGCTTGAGCAGCAAGTACTTGGCCATGGTGGTTCTCCTCGGTGCTGGTGCGGCCTGTTTCGGCTGCGTTCATAGCGGGGACGGAGCCGGTCACGCGTTCTCGACATCGCCGCCGGATTTTTTTCCGGATCCGGTCCGAAGCCGGAGTGGGCGGCTTTCCAGGACCGGCAGCCACCGGGCGGCCGAGCCGGGAGAATGCCTCGGGTGCGACTTTACGGTCTGCGGGTCCGGGTCTCATGGCGGCGGGCCCGGCGGACCGGACGGGGAGGGCCGCGGGCCCCTCCGGGAGGGGACCGCGCCCGGGTGGCCCCTCTCTGCGCCGGGTGTTATGTCCCGGTATCGTCCAGTGGGTCAGCGGGTGAGGAGGGCCGGTCGCGGGCCGTGGCCGGCGCGGGCATGAGGAGCGCGGATGTACGGACCGAAAGCACTCCGGGCGGCCGCGGCCGCGGCCCTTGTCGTGGGACTCGCTGTGGGCTGTTCGACCGGTGGTGGTGGCGGTGGTACATCCCGTTCCGTCCTCACCGGGAAGAGCGGGGCGGCCGGACGGGTGCTCGCCGTGAAGGTCGACAATGTGCGCGCCGCCAGACCGCAGACCGGGCTCAACGACGCCGACCTCGTGTACGCCATCGAGGTCGAAGGCGGGCTCTCGCGGCTCATGGCCGTCTATGACAGCGGCCATCTGCCCCCGACGGTGGGGCCGGTCCGCAGCGCGCGGGAGACCGACCTCCAGCTGCTCGCCGCGTACGACAGGCCCGCGCTCGCCTTCTCCGGAGCCCAGAGCAGACTGCTGCCCGTGCTCAGGAGCTCGGACATCGTCGTCCGCACCGGCACCGGCGCGTTCTTCCGCGACCCGGCCCGGCCTGCCCCGCACAACGAGTACGTCCGTACGAAGGGCCTCGCCGACGGCGCCGGAGTGGCCCGGGACATCGGGCTGCGCTTCGCCTCGAAGGCGCCCGGTGGCGGTCGGCAGGCGCCCGCCACATCGGTTTCGATGCCCTCCGCCGCCTTCACCTTCAGATGGGACGCGCCGCGGTACCGGGTCGTCATGGACGGCTCGGACTCCCCCTGGACCGCCGACAACGTCCTCATCCAGCGGGTCCGGGTCAAGGAGTCCCGCTTCCACAGCCGTACGGGGTACGTCCCGTTCTCGGAGACGGTCGGCAGCGGCTCCGGTGTGGTGCTGCGGGACGGGCGTGCGTACGACGTGCACTGGAGCAGGCCCACGTCCGGCGCCGGGACGACGTACACGCATGACGGCCGGACCCTGCCGCTGCGGCCTGGCAGGACCTGGATCGTGCTCGCACCCGCCTGACAGCCCGGTTCCTCAGGGCCTGCCGGTGACGCCGAGCAGCCGCGCCGCCGCCGACCGGGCCGACGCCAGGGCCGCCCGGCGGTCGGCGCCCCGCTGGCCCAGTGCCACCCGGGTGCTCAACCCGTCGAGCAGCGCCAGGAGTTCACCGGCGCGGCCCGGTACGTCGTCCACCGCGAAGCGGTGCTCCGCCACACCCCTGGAGAGGACCGCCTCAAGGTCCTCCTGCCAGCCGTGGTCCAGCTCCTCCTGGGCGGTACGCAGCTGTTCGTCCGAGCCGGCGCGCGCCCACAGCTCGATCCAGAGCATCCAGCGCGGGTCCCGCGGACCCTTGGGCAGATACAGCTGGAGGAAGCGGTCGAGCCGGCGCGGCGCGGCGGTGCGGCCCGCGAGCAGCGTCCTGCGTTCCCCGGTGAGCGCGTCCTCGCTCCAGCGCAGCGCCTCAAGGAGGAGCCGGTCCTTGCTGCCGAAGTAGTACAGGATGTGGCCGCCGCTGGTCCCCAGGCGTTCGGCGAGCGCGGACATGGTGAGTGCGGCGAGCCCGTTCTCGGCGATGGCCGTCATGGCCTCTTCGAGCATCCGGTCCCGTGCGATCCGCCCGTCCTTGCGATGTGCCACTTCCGCCCCGCTCACGCTGGTCTGCTCCGGACACCGACGACCCTATCCCCGGCCGGGGGCCGTCAAGTCGGCCGGAGGTCTTGACGTTCCACCGGTGCGGGGCGCATCTTGAATGCCGTTCTAACACTTAGAACGGCATTCAAAGTGTGGCCGCGGAAAACGGAGGCTCGTATGGCGCGACAACCGACGGACGTCACCGACCGGAGCGCACGGCCGGGCGAGGGGGGGGGGGGGGCGGCCGGGGGCCGCGCGCGGCCCCCCCCGCCCCGCGGCGGGGCCCCGGGC
>NZ_JBHYWP010000088.1:0-992 GCF_042751845.1 Streptomyces sp. NPDC059398
CCCGGCGCGGTCCCACACCCCCCCCCCCCGGGGCCCCCCCCCGCCCGGCCCCGCCGCCCCCCTGTACCGTCACACGCACGCACCCCCCCCCGCGCGGCGGCCCCCGCCCGCACGCGGGGGCCCCCCCGGCGTGTGCCCGTGCCTGTGCTTTGCAGGTGCCCGCACCCCCCATCAATCAGCACTCGCGCCCGCGCCCGCGCCCGCCGAACCAACGGGCGGGGTCCGTCAGGGTGGCGCGCGACAGCCATGCGAAAATTTTCACATGATCCCTGTGAGCCCTGCCCCGAGCAGCGCCGCCCTCGGCCACCCCGGCCCCGGCGGCCGCCGCACCGCCCGGCTCGGGGTGGCCGCGGCCGTCTGCGTGTTCGCCCTGGCGGGCTGCAACGTCGTTTCAGGCAAAGGCAGTTCGGACGGGAGCGGACGGGCGGCGGGCAGCAAAGGCTTCACCGCGGTGGCGAAGGCCGACCGCGTCACGGCGCCCCGCCTCACCGGGAAGACCCTGGGTGGCGACACGCTCGATGTGGGTGCCGCGTACCGGGGCAAGGTCGTCGTGCTGAACGTATGGAGTTCCTGGTGCGCCCCGTGCCGCGCCGAGGCCAAGAACCTGGCAGCGGTCTCCCGCCAACTCCGCACCCGTGGCGCCCGGTTCGTCGGGATCAACACCGGCGACCCCTCCACCGGCCCGGCCCTCGCGTTCGAGAAGAGCCGGGGTGTGCCGTATCCGAGTCTGTACGACCCGCAGGGCAGACTGCTGCTGCGCTTTCCGGCCGGCAGCCTCAGCCCCCAGGCCATCCCCTCCACGGTGGTGGTCGACCGCGAGGGAAGGATCGCCGCCCGGGCGTCCGGCGGGGTGAGCGTGGAGCAACTGCACGCGATGGTCGGCCCGTTGCTCTCGGAGAAGTAGCCGGACGTGGGGGGTGGGGTTGGGGGTGTGTGGGTGGGGGTGGAGAAGGAAGAGAGGGGGGGCGGGAGGGGGGAGCTGGGTCGGGGAG
>NZ_JBHYWP010000088.1:1002-23713 GCF_042751845.1 Streptomyces sp. NPDC059398
TGTTTGTCTCGCCGCCCGGGGTTCGGGGTGTGTGCGGGTGGAGCAAAGGCTCGCGTTGTTCGGCGCTGTTCTTTGGGTTTTGTCGCGGGAGGGGGGGGTCGGGGTTCTGTCGCGGACCGGCCCGGGCCTGACAGGGACAGGGGTCCCTACGCCTGGTGGCGCGCCTCGAACGCGGCGCGCTCCGTCTCGTCACGCCACTGGAGGGCGGCCTTGGGGCTGGCGTTCAGCAGCTCGCGGCAGCTCCCGGTGAGCCTGCCGGTCCGGGGGTCACTGCCGGCGCAGGCGGCGGTGGGCCGGTGGTCCCCCACGGCTCGCCAGATGCTGCGGCCCTGGATGAAGGCGTACTCCAGTGACGTACGGGCGCTGTCGCGCAGCTGACGGTACGACAGGTGGTGGTCGGTGACGGCCCGAGCGTACTCGGCCGTGATGTCGGTGCCCGAGACGCCCTGGTCGTCGGTGGACAGCGCCACCGGCACACCGGCGGCCAGGTAGCGGTTGACCGGGTGGTCGTCGCCGCAGACTTCGAGGATCTGGCAGTTGCTGGTCAGCGGCACCTCCACCACGATGTGGCGGCGCGCCATGGTCCGCAGCAGCTGCCACGGCCGGTCCTCGCCCATGACGTCCACTCCGTGGCCGATGCGCTCGGTCCCGGCGGTCTCGACGGCGTCGCGTACATGGAACCTGAGGTCGTCGCGGGGGGCCACCTTGCTGGTCAGTTCACCGGCGTGCAGGGTGACATGCGCCGTGCGGTAGACGGAGCGCAGATACCTGATCATGCGCATCTGCAGGTGGTAGTCGCGCAGGGCGATGGGGGCGTCCTCGGCCTGCACCAGGTTCACCCCCACATAGCGCGGGTCCTTCTCGGCCATCTCGAAGCCGGCGAGGAGCTGGGTGAAGACGTACTGCGGATCGGCGGCGCGGCCGACCTGGAAGTCGAAGCGCACCCGCACCCGGCAGGCGGGCTGCGGTTCGGGGGCGTCGCAGCCGAGGGTGGCGCGCTGCTCGGCCATCTCCCGGGCGGTCTCGGCCTTGGCGTCGTCGAGGACCCGGCCCAGCTTGCCGCCCGCGAGCAGGTCCTCCCGCATCCGGCCGAAGTCGCCGGTCCACCGGAGGCCCGCCCCCAGTTGCTGCAGAGCGGGGCCCTGCGGGGTGAACAGCGGTTCCACGTAATCCTGGTGGTTCGCGGCGGCCACCTTCGTCACCTCGGCGACCAGCCGGCCGCGGTGCGATCCTGTGACGGCCTTGAACTTCCCGAAGGTCGCGAAGAAGTGGTCGTGGCCGCTCTCGGCGGGCGTCTCCTTGAAGTCCTCCATGGACCAGGCGTGGATGACGTCCTGCCGGAAGTCGTGGTCGGACACGGCGTCCGCGGCGGGCCGCGTCCCGGGTCCGCACGGCGGGGCGGATGCCGAGAGCGTGGACTCGTCGATGCACAGCCCGTCGTCGGCCGCGAAGCCGATCAGCGCCTCGACGGGTACGGCGCCCGACAGATGGGTGTGCAGGTCCCCGCCCTTCGGCATCGGGCGGAGAAAGGACCTGAGCTGGTCCGGGTTGTCCCTCACCTCGTCGAGGTACCGCTGGGTCGCTGCGGTGGCCGGCCCGTCCTGCCAAGGGCGTTCCACGGCGGGCCTGTTCGCGGGTGCGGCCGCGGACGCGCCGGGCACGGTGGCGGCCAGTACGGCCGTGGCGGCGGCGAGCAGCGCGGCGCCGGCCCGCAGGCCGGAGAGCGACCGGGACCGGCGGGCGGGGGCAGGGTTACGAGAGGAATCGGACCGATAGATCCGGTAGGTGTCCATGCGCAAAGGAATACCGGATCTTGATCCATTTTCCGGTGAGACTCGGTCGATCACACCAGTACGGGTGATACCGGCCGGTCCGGGCCGTTCAGACCTCAGATCCGGAACAGCGCGGACAGCGCGGCGCCCGCGGCCGGCGCCGCGCCGCAGGCGGAGTCGAGGAGCATCCGGTACGCGGAGACCAGCGCGCGGTCATGGGTGACGGCGGCCTCGCCGCCGGGGGCGCCCACGACGGCGTGGTCCGGGATCTCCGGGACGGGAAGCCGGATCAGCTCCAGCGGCGGAGCCCCCGTCAAGGCGTGCGGTCCGGCCCCCAGCGGCATCACCTGGAGGGTGATGTTCGGGCGGCCGACCGCTTGCCGCAGGGAGTCGAGCTGCTCGCGCATGACCTCGGGGGAGCCGACGCAGGTGTGCAGGGCGGCCTCCGGGACCAGCGCCCACAGGACCGCCTCCCGCTCGTGGAAGCGCTCCTGCCGTGCCCGGAGGAACTCCGTACGCCGTGCCCGTACCGCGGGCGGCGCCTGTGGGTGGCGGACCGCCTCGACCGCGGCGGCGTAGGCGGGGGTCCGCAGCAGATCGGGGACGAGGGCGGGGTGCCACATCCGGATCACCCCGGCCGACGACTCGATACCGATGACGTCCCGCTGCCAGGCGGGCAGGACGTCCCGCCAGCGGTGCCACCAGCCGGGTTCGTTCGCCCTGACCAGACTGGCCCTGATCCGCCGGGCGTCCTCCTCCGGGTGGTGGTAGTACTCCAGGAGATCCCTGACCTGCCCGGCGTCCAGAGCGGTCTCCGCCCGCTCGATGCGCCGCACGGTGGCCTCGGAGAGGTCCAGCGCCACGGCCACGGCCGCCAGGCTGCAGCCGGCGCGCTCACGGGCCAGGCGGAGCTGCTCCGCGACCACACGATGCTCCAGGGTGGGGCCTGAGCGGGCTCTCACGGCGTCCATCTCCTTCACGGCTCATTCACGGCGAAACCGGGCAACCGCGGGGTCGCATTCTGCGTGATTCACACTCTGACAGTTGCAGAGTATGCCGAAAGTGTTGATAGTGCATATATGTCTGAATTCGATGGTGATGCCTCTGCCGCGCCCTTCGACGACAGGGACGACTGCGCCTACCGCTGGTCGACGCCGCGCATACCGGAGGGGGTCACCGACTCACGGCAGCGCGTCCGCGACGCCATGCTGGCCTGGGGCGAGCCGGAGGAGCGGACGGAGACCGCCGTCCTGCTGGTCTCCGAACTCGTCACCAACTCCGTCCGCTACTGTGCCCGGTCCGCCACGGTCCGCTGCTGCCTGCGGCGCACCAGCTCCCGGATAAGGATCCAGGTGTGGGACGCGGGCGGGGACGGCATTCCGGCCCAGCGCAGGCCGCCGGTGTGCGAGACCGAGCCGGACGGCGCCGCACCGGCCGGTCTCTCGGAACGGGGCCGTGGTCTGCTCATCGTGACCGCGCTGGCAGCCGCCTGGGGCACCTCGCAGGAGGCGGGCGGGCGGCTGGTCTGGGCCGACGTCTGACCCCCGGCGCAGTCCCCGCCCGCCCCGTCGTCGCGGCCGCCCTCAGCGCACCGTGATCCGGTGGAAGCGCCGCAGTGCCAGGCCCATGAAGACGCCGGTGATCACGCAGGCGCAGAGCAGGGCGTACGGAAGGGCGTGTACGACGGGCCAGGCGCCGTCCGCCCGCAGTCCGCCCGGTGGAGGGTTTCCGAAGAGCAGGCGGACGGCGGTGGCCGTCGCCGACACCGGATTCCACTGCGTGACGGTCCTGAGCGGTCCCGGCATCGTGTCCGTCGGGACGAACGCCGACGAAATGAACGTCACCGGGAAGAGCCAGATCAGCCCGGCACTCTGAGCGACCTCCACACTGCGGGCCATCAGTCCGATGGTGGCGCCGACCCAGGACATGGCGAAGGCGAAGAGCAGCACCAGCAGATAGGCGAGGGCCGCCTCGGCTGCGGAGTTGGCGATGCGCCATCCGACGAGGAGTCCGCAGAGCGAGGTCACGGTGAGCGTGACGACGCTCATGGTCAGATCGGACAGGGTCCGGCCCAGGATCACCGCCATTCTGGGCATCGGCAGCGACCGGAACCGGTCGACGATGCCCTTGTCCATGTCGTGCGCGAGTCCGAGTGCGGTGAACGCCGCGTTGAAGGTGACCGCCTGCGCGAAGATCCCGCCCATCAGGAAGGTCCGGTAGTGCGCGCCCCCGAGGCTCCCGCCGAACACATAGGCCAGGAGCAGCACGAACATCACCGGCTGGACGAGCGCGGCGATCACGGATCCGGGTGTACGGCGCAGGTTGAGCAGATTGCGCCAGGCGATGATGGTGGCGTCGCGCGCCACCCGGTTCACCCCTGCCACGGCTGCCCCTCCCGCGTCTCCCGGCCGGGTCCTCGCCCGGCGGGCACGGCCGTACCCACCGGCTCGGCCGTCGGGGGGCCGCCCCCGGTCCCCCGGGACGGGCCGCCGGTGAGTGCGAGGAAGACGTCGTCGAGGGTGGGTGGCGCCAGTTCCACGTCCCGCACCGTGATCCCGTCGAGCCGCAGACACCCCAGTACGTACTCCAGGGTGTGCGCACCGTGGTCGGTGGTGACCGTGAACCGGCCGGTGCGCCGGTCCAGTTCGGGTTCGTGGGCGCCGAGGGAGCCGAGTATCCCGTACGTCCGCGACCTGGCCTCCGGGTCGGGCACGGTCAGCGCGAGACGCTCGCCGCCCACCCTGGCCTTCAGTTCGGCTGCCGAGCCCCGTGCGATGGCGGTGCCGCGGTCGATGACGACGATGCTGTCGGCCAGCTGATCGGCCTCCTCCAGGTACTGGGTGGTGAGCAGGACGGTGGTGCCGGCGCCGACGAGTTCCCGGATGGACTGCCAGGTGTCGATGCGGCCGCGGGGGTCGAGCCCGGTGGTGGGCTCGTCCAGTACGACCACCGGCGGTCGGGCCACCAGAGCGCCCGCGAGGTCGAGGCGCCGGCGCATTCCGCCGGAGTACGCCCCGCTCAGCTGGTCGGCGGCCTCGTCGAGGCGGAAGCCGGCGAGCAGTTCGGCCGCCCTGCGCCGGGCGGCGGTCCGGCGCATTCCGTAGAGGCGGGCCACCAGGTACAGGTTCTCGCGCCCGGTGAGCTTCTCGTCGACGGCCGCGTACTGGCCCGAGAGCCCGAGCCTGCGGCGCACCCCCTCGGGGTCATGTGCCACGTCGCGGCCGGCGATCCTGGCGTGCCCGGCATCGGGTCGCAGCAGGGTCGACAGGATCCGCACCAGGGTGGTCTTGCCCGCCCCGTTGGGGCCGAGGACGCCGAGTACGGTCCCGGGCCCGGCCTCCAGACCGACACCCCCGAGGGCCTGTTTCGCACCGAATCTCTTGGTGATTCCTTCCGCTTGGATCGCTGGGGACGTCGGCTGGGCCGTCATCGCTGCCTCTCGTCGGGTGAATGGCGGACGCCCGGCATGCCGGGGGCTCCGGTGGCCGGTCAGCCGACGGTGATCCGGGCACTGCGCGGTGTCAGGTCGGTCCAGTTCTGGTCGACGTAGGCGAGGCAGGCTCCGTGGTCGGCCGGCCCGTACACCGCTCCCCACCCGTCGGGTACCGCGGCGAACGAGGGCCACAGTGCGTGCTGTCCCTCGTCGTTGACCACGACGCGGTGCTGGGTCTGCGGGTCGTCGAAGGGGTTGGTCATGACAGTTCTCCTTGTGCGGTGGGGTGAGTGGCGCGCAGGGCCGCGGCCACGGTGGTGCCGATCTGCTCGCGGGCCGCGGGCTGCATCATCCGGGCGTGCGCACACGCCACGTCGTGGTTCTCGATCGGACCGGTGATGTACGGCGCCCAGAGGTCCGTTCCGAAGGTGCCGGCGGGGCGGCCCTCCGCAGCGGTGAAGAAGAGCACGGGGCCGTGGAAGGTACGGGGGGTGTAGACCCGCATCAGCCGCGCCTGGCCTGCGAAGTTGTCCACCATGTGATCGATGGTGGCCGGTTCGAGGGCGCCCAGGGGGCTGCCGGTGCGCCGGAACTCGTCGCGTACGGCCGTGGCGTCCACGGCTGTGTCGCCGCCGGGCGCGGCGCCCTCGACACCGAGGTTGCCCAGCAGCGCGCGGAAGACCGTGTCCCGGTCGGCGCTGTCCAGGTTGTCGAGCGGGGCGACCGGGAACGCGTCGAGGAGAGCGAGCAGGGCGACCCGCTCCCCCGCCTCCTGGAGCTGGACGGCGACCTCCTGGACGACATTGCCTCCGAAGGACCAGCCGAGCAGGTGGTAGGGGCCGTGCGGCTGGACCGTCCGCAGCTCCGCCACGTAGACGGCGGCCATGGCCTCGATGCTGTCGGGGAAGGGGGCCCCGCCGTCCAGGTTCGGCGACTGGAGTCCGTAGAGCGGCCGGCCCTCGTCCAGATGCGGCAGCAGACCGGCGTACGACCAGGCGAGGCCGCCCGCGGGATGGACGCAGAACAGCGGGGGGAGACCGCCTGCCGTGCGCAGCGGCAGCAGCGTCGTCAGCGGGCTGTCGGCCGCGCCGTCGAGCCGCTCGGCGAGCCCGGCCGGGGTCGGAGCCTCGAACAGCGCCCGGATGCCCAGCTCCACGCCGAGTGCCGTACGGATACGGCCGATGAGGCGGGTGGCCAGCAGGGAGTGGCCGCCGAGTGCGAAGAAGTCGTCATCGGTCAGCACCTGGTCGGTTCCGAGGACTTCGGCGAAGAGCTGGCAGAGCACGTCCTCCCGGGGGGTGCGCGGAACCCGGCCGGTCCCGGCGTCCCGGGTGCGCGGTGCGGGCGGTGGCAGCGCGGCCCGGTCGAGCTTGCCGCTCGGGGTCAGCGGCAGCCGCTCCAGCGTGAGCCAGCTGGACGGGACCATGTACGCGGGCAGTTGGCGTGCCGCGTGGTCGCGAAGCCCGGCGGAGCCGGCCGGTGCGTCGCTGTCCGCGGGCACAATGTAGGCGGCCAGCGCGGCCTCCGCACCGCTCCCGTGCACGGTGACCGCCGCCGCCTCGACCTGCGGGTGCGTCGCGAGTACGGCGGCGATCCCGTCCGGTTCGACCCGGAAGCCGCGGACCTTGGCCTGGTGGTCGGCGCGCCCGGTGAACTCCAGCTCGTCGTCCCGGGTACGGCGTGCCCGGTCGCCGGTGCGGTACATCCGGCTGCCGGGCGGCCCGTACGGGTCGGGCAGAAAGCTGCGGGCGGTCTCCGCCGGGCGGCCCAGGTATCCGAGCGCGAGGCTGTCACCGGCGAGATAGAGGTCGCCTGTGGTCCCGGTGGGTGCGGGGCGCAGCGCGTCGTCCAGGACGTGGACGCGGGTACCGGTCACCGGGGCGCCGAGTACCGGCCGGGCCGCCGCCAGAGGGGTCTCCAGGGTGTCGACGGTGGCCTCGGTGGGCCCGTAGAAATTCCAGCTCTGCGTTCCGGGGACGTCGCGCAGCTCGCTCCACAGTCCCTGCGGCACGGCTTCGCCGCCGAGGATCAGCACGGCCGGGTGGTGCTCCCCCACGGCGAGCAGCCCGCTGTCCAGGAGCTGCCGGGTGTGGGTCGGCGTGGTCTCCAGGACGTCGATCCGCTCCTCGCGTACCCGGGCGACCAGGGCTTCGGGGTCGCGCCGGGTGAGGTCGTCCACGAGGTGCAGGCGGTGACCGGCGAACATCCAGAGGACCGGGTCCCAGGCGGCGTCGAAGGAGAGCGTCGCGGTGAGCGCGGCGGTCAGACGCGCCCGGCCCGCGGTGCGCGCCGCGGGTGCGAAGACATGGTCACGGTGGTGTTCCAGGAGGCGGGCGAGGGAGCGGTGGGCGACGAGTACGCCCTTGGGCCGTCCGGTCGAACCCGAGGTGTGGATCAGATAGGCGGGGTCGTCCGGGGCGGGACGGTGCGCGGGGCCCGGGGCGGGGAGTGCCAAGGTACGCGCCGACCGGTCGCTGTCGAGGACCGTCCGGTGCCACTGCCCGGGTATCCGCTCCGCGGTGCCGGCCACCGTGACGACGGTGCGCGGCCGGGTGTCGTCGAGGATCGCGGTGATCCGCCCCGCGGGCAGGCTCGCGTCGACCGGCGCGTGCACGCCGCCGGCCTTGAGTACGCCGACGAGCGTGGCGATGGAGTCGGTGCAGCGCGGCAGCAGGACGGCGACCGGGTCGCCCGGCCGTACCCCGCTCTCGGTGAGGAGGGCCGCGATCCGGTCGGAGCGGGAGTCGAGTCCGGTGAAGGAGAGACTGCCGTCGGGGGCGGTGACAGCGATGTCGCCGGTGCGTGCGGTGGCGACGGTCCGGGCGAACCGGTCGAGTACGGTGCCGGCCGGGCAGGGAGCGGGCCGCCCCTCGCCCAGGGCGAGCAGACGGGTCTGCTCGGCGGCGGGGATCAGGGCGAGGTCCCGGATGGGGGTGTCCGGCGCGGCGGCGGCGCCGTCCACGAGCCGGCCGAACCGGTCGGCCAGGTCACGGGCGGTCGCGGTGTCGAAGAGGTCCCGGCTGAACTCCAGCGTCCCTTCGAGCCGGTGTGCGCCCCCTTCTTCGTGCTGCTCGGTCAGGCTCAGGGAGAGGTCGAACTTGGCTCCCCCGGTGCCGACTCCGCTCATCTCCGCCTGGAGACCGGGCAGTTCCAGCCGGGGCCGCACGGTGTTGTTGAGGGTGAGCATGACCTGGAAGAGCGGGTGCCTGCTGAGTGAGCGGTCGGGCCTGAGTTCCTCCACGAGCCGTTCGAAGGGGAGGTCCTGGTGGGCGTAGGCCGCCAGGTCCGTCTCGCGCACCCGGCCCAGCAGCTCCCGGAACGTGGGTGCGCCGTCGGTGCGGACCCGCAGGGCGAGGGTGTTGACGAAGAATCCGACGAGTCCGTCGAGTTCCTCGTCGGTGCGCCCGGCGACCGGCGTCCCCACTGTGATGTCGTCGCCGGCGCCGGACCGGTGCAGCAGGACGGTCAGTGCCGTGTGCAGCACCATGAAGGTGCTGGTGGCCGAGGAGCGGGCGAGCCGGGAGACCGCCTCGGTGGTCTCCGGCGAGAGCCGCAGTGCGACGGTCCCGCCCCGGCCGCTCGGGTGCACCGGGCGCGGACGGTCGGCCGGCAGCGCGGTCTCGGCCGGTGCCGATGCGAGCTGCCCCCGCCAGTGGGCGAGCTGGCGGGCGGCGAGGCTGTCGGACTCCTCGGCGGCGCCCAGGACGGCGCGCTGCCACAGGGCGTAGTCGGCGTACTGCACGGGCAGTGGTGTCCAGGCCGGTGTGCGGCCCGCTACCCGGGCGCTGTAGGCACCGGCCAGATCCTGGGCGAGCGGGCCCATCGACCAGCCGTCCGCCGCGATGTGGTGGGCCGTCAGGAGCAGCACGTGCTGGTCGTCGGCGAGCGCGAACAGCTCGGCTCGCAGGGGCAGTTCACGGGCGAGGTCGAAGCTGCGGACGGCGGATGCCCGGAGCGCTTCGGTGAGCCCGGACGGGGTGGCCGCTGTCACGGGGAGTTCGGGGCGGGCGCCGCCGGGGGCGAGTACGGTCTGGTGGGGATCGCCGCCGGACTCCTGGATGAGAGTGCGCAGGCTCTCGTGCCGGGCCACGACGTCGGCCAGCGCACAGCGCAGGGCGTCGCGGTCGAGTGTTCCGGTCAGCCGTACGGCGACGGGGATGTGGTAGGAGGCGTCGTCGGGGTCCATCCGGTGCAGGAACCACAGGCGCTGCTGGGCGGGTGAGAGCGGCAGCCGGTCGGGGCGGGCCGTCCTGCGCAGCGCGGGCCGTGCGGCGCCCGCCTCGCCGAGCCGTTCGGCCAGTGCCGCGGGGGTGGTCGCCTCGAAGAGTGTACGGACGGGCAGTTCGGTGCCGAAGGCGGACCGGATCCGGCCGACGAGGCGGGTGGCCAGCAGGGAGTGGCCGCCGAGGTCGAAGAAGTCGGCCGTGCGGGCGACCCGGGGGTGTCCGAGGGTCTCGGCGAACAGGGCGCACAGGATCTCCTCCTGAGCCGAGCGCGGCGGGTCGTCCGTCCCGTCGCTCTCGGCCGCTCCGGCCGGCAGGGCGTCGAAGTCGACCTTGCCGTGCACGGTCAGTGGCAGCCCGGGTACGGGGACGACCGACGAGGGCACCATGTACGCGGGGAGCCGCCCGGCCACGAAGGCGCGCAGGGCGCGCGGGGAGAGGTCCTGCCCGTCGCAGGGGACGGCCCATGCCACGAGCCGGGCCGCGCCGGACGCGTCGGGCCGTACGGCCACGGCGGCCTGGACCACTCCGGCGTGCCGAAGGAGCGCCGCCTCGACCTCCCCGGTCTCGATACGGAAGCCCCGGACCTTGACCTGGCCGTCGGCCCGGCCGGCGTACTCCAGATGTCCGGCGCGGCGGCGCACCAGGTCGCCGGTCCGGTACATCCGCGCCCCGGGGCCGCCGAAGGGGTCCGGCAGGAAGCGCGCGGCCGTGGCCGACGCCCGGTTCTCATATCCGCGGGCGAGCCCGGCACCGGTCAGATAGAGCTCACCGGTGACGCCCGGGGCGACGGGACGCAGCCGGGCGTCGAGCAGCCTGGCGCGCATCCGGTCCACCGGCCGGCCGATGTGCGGCCGGGTCCCGGCGGTGATCGGTCCCATGACGCTGTCCACGGTGGCCTCGGTGGGCCCGTACAGGTTCCACACGGCGACGTCGTCCAGCGCTCCGAGTTCGTTCCAGAGTGCTTCGTTGACCGCTTCGCCGCCGAGGGCGAGCACCCGCGGGCGGGGGCGGCCGGGTGCGAACAGGCCGCAGGAGCGGAGCTGTTCGAGGAAGGACGGGGTGGTCTCCAGGACGTCGATGGCGTTGCTGTGCAGATGGGCGGTGAGCGCCTCGGGGTCGCGCCGCGTCGCGTCGTCCACCAGGTGGAGTTCATGACCGGCGATCATCCACAGCAGCGGGTCCCAGGAGGCGTCGAACGTGGTGGCCGCGGTGAGCGCGACCCGCAGCGCGAGCCCGTTGTTGGCCCGCTCCGCCGGTCCGATCAGCCGTTCCTGATGGCTGGCGAGCAGGCTGGCGAGTGAACGGTGCTCGACGACCACGCCCTTGGGGCGGCCGGTGGATCCCGAGGTGTACAGCACGTACGCCGCGTCGCAGGGCCGGGGCGGCTGCGGCGCCGGGCCGGCCGTGGCGGGTCGCGGGGCTCCGTCACCGATGAGGAGCCTGCGGTGTCCGGTCTCGGGGAGCGCGTCGGTCGTGCGGCCGGTCGTCAGTACGAGTGCGGGGGCGGCGGTGTCGAGGATGAGCCGGTTGCGGGCGTGCGGGTGCGAGGGGTCGAGCGGCACGAAGACGGCTCCGGCGCGCAGCACACCGAGCAGCGCCACGATGTGCAGCGAGGTACGCGGCAGTGCGACGGCGACCCGGTCGCCGTGCCGGACCCCCGACTCGTGCAGCAGCAGGGCCAGTTGCTCCGTACGGTCGTGGAGGTCACCGAAGGTGAGGGCGCCGCCGCCGTCCACCAGAGCTGTGCGGCCGGGGGTGACGACGGCCCGGGTGGTGAGGACGTCCACCACCGTGCCGATCGGGTCGACGGGTTCGGCGGCTTGGCCCCGCGCGGGGGCCGGGGTGTCCGCGGGGCCGCCGACCGCGGCCGTGTACTCGGCGGCCGTCAGGAAGTCGGCGTCGGTGACGGGCCGGTCCGGGTGGCGCAGCAGGGCGGCCAGGAGGCGCGCGTAGTGGTCGGCGAAGCGTTCGGCGCTCGTACGGTCGAAGAGGTCCTCGCTGTACTCCAGTTCACCGGTGATCCCCGCGGGTGTCCCTGCGGTGTCATGGTGTTCGGCCAGGTCCCAGGTCAGGTCGAACTTCGCGCCGGTGCGTCCGGCCGCCGGGTCGTGCTCGGCCCTGAGATCCGGCAGGGAGACGGTCGGAGCGGGTGCGTTGTTGAGGCTGATCATGACCTGGAAGAGCGGGTGCTGTGCCGGGCTGCGCGACGGGTTGAGCGCTTCGACCAGCCGGTCGAAGGGGAGCTCCTGGTGGGCGTAGGCGTCCAGGTCGGCGCTTCTGGTGCGGTTCAGCAGTTCACGGAAGCCGGGCGCCCCCGAGGTGTCCGTACGCAGCACGAGGGTGTTGACGAAGAAGCCGACGAGCCCGGTGAGGCTCTCATCGGTGCGCCCGGCGACCGGGGTGCCCACAGCGATGTCGTCCCCGGCGCCCAGCCTGGTCATCAGGGCGGCGAGCGCGGTGTGCAGCACCATGAAGGTGCTCGCGCCCTCCCGCGCCGCGAGTTCGGTGAGGGCCCGGTGGGTGGCCGCGCCGATCCGCAGCGGGACGGTGGCGCCCCGGCCCGAAGAGTGCGCCGGGCGGGGCCGGTCGGCCGGGAAGGAGATCCCGGCGGGCAGCCCGGTGAGCGCCGCGGTCCAGTGCTCCAGCTGTCTTCCGGCCAGGCTGCGCGGGTCGGCGGGGTCGCCGAGCAGTGCGCGCTGCCAGAGCGCGTAGTCGGCGTACTGCACCGGCAGCGGCGCCCAGTCGGGCTCCACACCGTCGCGGCGTGCCGCGTAGGCGTCCGAGAGATCACCGAGCAGCGGGCCCATCGACCAGCCGTCGGCGGCTATGTGATGCAGAGTCAGGACCAGCAGATGGCAGTCGGGGCCGGTGACGGTCAGCTCCGCGCGCAGCGGGAGGTCCCGGTCCAGGACGAACTCGGCCGGGCCGGTGATGTCCTGCCCGAGGCCGTCCTGCCCGAGGCCGTCCTGCCCGAGGCCGTCCTGCCCGGTGCTGTCTCGTCCGGTGCTGTCTCGTCCGGTGCTGTCTCGTCCGGTGCTGTCTTCTCGTCCGGTGCCGCCGTCCGGGGCCCACAGCGGTACCCGGATGTCCTCCGGTGCGAGGACCCGCTGGTGGGGGCCTTCCGCGTCCTCGGCGAATACGGTGCGCAGGCTCTCGTGCCGCCGCACCACGTCGTCCAGTGCGTGGGCCAGTGCCTGCCGGTCGAGCGGTCCGGTCAGCCGCAGCGCGACCGGCAGGTGGTAGGCGCGACTGCCTCCGCCCATCCGGTCGAGGAGCCACAGCCGCTGCTGGGCGAAGGAGAGCGGGATCCGTTCCGGGCGCGGCACCGCGGGCGTCACGGCGGGCCGTGCCCCGTGGGCGCTGTCCAGCAGCGCGGCAAGACCTGCCGGGGTGGGTGCTTCGAACAGTGCGCGGATCGGGAGCTCGACGCCGAAGTGCGCACGCACCCGGCTCACCAGCCGGGTCGCCAGCAGCGAGTGGCCGCCCAGTGCGAAGAAGTTGTCGTCCCGGCCGGCTCTGGGCAGTTCCAGGCACTCCGCGAAGAGCCCGCACATCGCGGCCTCGTCGGGGGTGCGCGGTTCGCCTCCCGCCCGGGGCGCCAGGGGTGCGGCGTGCGGGAGCGCGGCCGTGTCCAGCTTGCCGTTCGGGGTCAGCGGCAGCCGTTCCACGGCCGCGTACGCGGTGGGCACCATGTGCTCGGGCAGCGTGTCCGCGAGGGCGTCGCGTATGTCCGGGAACACCGGCGCGGGCCCCGTGCGGCTCACCAGATAGGCGGCGAGCCGCTCCACTCCCCCGTCCGCAGGGGCGGCGAGCGTCACCGCGGCTTCGTCGACGCCCGGCAGCGAGCGCAGCGCGGACTCGATCTCGCCGGTCTCGACGCGGTACCCCCGTACCTTGATCTGCTGGTCGCTGCGGCCTGCGAACTCCAGGGTGCCGTCGTCGCTCCAGTTCGCGAGGTCTCCGGTGCGGTACATCCGGCTGCCTGGCGCGCCGAACGGGTCGGGCAGGAACCGGTCCGCCGTCAGGCCCGGCCGGCCCGAGTAGCCGCGGGCTACGCCCTCACCCGCGAGGTAGAGCTCACCGGTCGCCCCGACGGGCAGCGGGTGGAGCGCCGAGTCCAGGACATAGGCACGCGCACCGGAGACCGGCCGGCCGATCGCCGGGGTCCCGCCGGAGATCCGGGTGGTGACCGCGTCGACCGTGGTCTCGGTGGGTCCGTAGAAATTGAAGACCAACAGGTCCTGGTGGTCGGCGAGTCGGCTCCACAGCGCGTCGTCGACCGCTTCCCCGCCGAGCGCGATCACCCGGGGGTGGTGTACGGGAGAGCCGAGCAGCCCGGCCGTGATCATCTGACGGAGGTAGCTGGGCGTGGTCTCGATGGCGTCGATGCGCCGTTCCACCAGGAACGCGACGAGCGCCTCCGGGTCCCTGCGGGTGTCGTCGTCCACGATGTGCAGTTCGTGTCCGGCCAGCATCCACAGGACCGGGTCCCAGGAGGCGTCGAACGAGGTGGCCGCCGTGAGGGCGACCCGCAGCCGCCGCCCGAGCGCCCGCTCCGCCAGCGTATGGGCCTCTCTGCGGTGGTGCGCCAGCAGGTTGCTCAGGGAACGGTGCTCGACGACCACGCCTTTGGGGCGGCCCGTGGAACCCGAGGTGTAGATGACGTAGGCGGCATCGCGGGGACCGGGCCGGGTGGAACCGGCCGGGGCGGCCGGTGAAGTGGCCGGTCCCGCGGCGTCCGGCTCGACCAGCGGCAGTCCGCCGGCCGGGTCGGTGCGGGCCGCCGACCCATGGGTCGCGACCAGCGCGACCGGCCGGGAGTCCTCGATCATGTAGGCGAGCCGGTCGGCCGGATAGGTGGGGTCGAGCGGCAGGTAGGCGGCGCCCGTCCGCATGACGGCGAGCATCGCGACCACCAGGTCGGCCGAGCGGGGCAGTCCGACCGCGACCCGGGTGCCCGGTCCTGCGCCGTTCTCCGCCAGCCGGGCGGCGAGGGCGTTCACCCGCGCGTCGAGTGCGCCGAAGGTCAGCCGCACGGCGCCGGACACCAGGGCGGTGTCCTGCGGGTGTTCGCGGGCGCGGGCGGCGAACTGCTCGGGCAGCGTTCCGGTGGCGGGAGCGGCGGCCGGTACGGTGCCGCTCTCCCCCGCCGTGCCCGCGTCCCCGGAGCCCAGGCCGATGAGGCGGCGCTGTTCCGTGTCGCCGACGGTCCGCAGCGAGCCGATCTGCCGCCCGGGGTCATCGGTGAAGCGCCCGACCAGGCGCAGGAGGCGGTCGTGGTGGTTCTCCAGTTCCCGCTGGGTGTGCAGGCGCGGATTGCCCAGCAGGTCGATGCGGAGTCCGCCGCCCCCGTACGAGGCGTGCACGGCCACCACCATGTCGTCGACCGGGCCGACGGAGAGGTTGTGCAGGGTGGCCGTGTGCGGTCCGAAGCGGAGGGTGTCGTCGAAGGCGAGCACATTGACCGAGGGGCCGGTCAGACGGCCGCCTCCGGCGGCGAGCCCCCGGTCGTTGCGGAGATCCTCGGCGGGGTACCGCTGGTGTCTCAGCACGGCGCGGGCCTGGGCCGACGCCCGCTTCGCCACGTCGCTCACCCGGTCGGACGGGGACACCGGAAGCCGCAGAGGCAGGATGTTGGAGAGCATGCCGGGCGTTGTACGGGACACGGAGGTCCGGCGCCCGGTGACCGGCAGCCCGATGACGACCTCGGGCACACCCCGGCTGCGCTGCAGGTAGGCGGCCACGGCCGCCATGACGAAGGCGGGCCAGGCGACACCGGAGGCGCGGGCGGCCGCGCGCAGCCGTTCGGCACCGTCCCGGTCGATCTCGCCGCTCGCCGCCAGGAATCCGCGCCCGGGGGCGCCGGCCTCCTCCCCGGCGATCCCCACGGCTGCGGGCGCCCCGTCGAGGTAACGCGCCCAGAACTCCTTGTCGGCGGCGCGCAGTTGAGACGTCTCGTAGGCCCGGTCCGCGTCGACGAGCGGTCCCAGCGGCGCGGGCAGCGACGCGACGGGCTCCGCGTCCGGCGCGGTCATCTGCGTGTAGGCGTCGGCGATACGGCCCAGCGCGAGCACCGCGCTGTAGCCGTCGAGGGCGAGGTGGTGCACCTGCTGGTGGAAGAAGTGCAGGTCGTCGGCGAGCCGGTAGAGCGTCATCCGTACCAGCGGCCCCACGGCCGGGTCGGCCGCGGTCGCGAGATCGGTGGCCATCAGACGCCGCGCCGCACCTTCCGGATCCTGATGGCCCGACAGATCGACGAGCGGGACCGTGATGCCGCTGTCCGGGCTGACCCGCTGGTACGGGATGCCGTCGTGCTCGCCGAAGGTGAGCCGCATCGCCTCCGTCTCCCCGGCCACATGCCGGACCGCTTCCCTGAGCAGCGCGAGATCGACCCGGCCGGGGATGACCGCGTACTCGGCCACGTTGTACGACGGGTTGCCCGGGTCGAGTTTCTGCGCGAACCAGAGCCCCCGCTGAGCGGCGGTCAGCGGGAGCACCGCTCCACGGCCGTCAGCAAGGCTGTTGTCGGCACCACCGTCGTCGGCACGCTTGCTGTCGGCACCGCCGTCGGCGGCATGGCTGTCGTGGGTCTGTGCGTGGGTCACGCGGAACTCACCTCGGAGCTGGGGACGGCCGGACGGCTGACGGGGGGTTGCAGCCGTCGGCCGGAGAAGGGGAACGGGCGGTAGCGGGCTCACCGGGCAGGGCGGTCCGAGGGGTGCGCGGTCATCGCGACCGACTCCGAACGGGTCGCCGCCGGGCCTTCCTCCGGGCCGGTCCTCCGGCCCCTTCACGACGAACCACAGCTGCTGCCTCCAATGCCGACACCGCCTCAGATGCGCTGTCAACCAACGGTTCGGAGCTGAGGATGCTATGGACTGCCGCTGTGTCTTAGCTCACATTTTCAGATCATCAAGCGGGTTAATCGGATCTTTTCCCCACCGGCGGAAGCGCGGGGACCACACGGAAGAGACCTGGGACACACCGGGCCGGCCGACCAAGCCGCACCGGCTTCAGTGCCGAATGACGGCGAAACCGTATGGTCCGTACGAGAGTTGGAGAACCCTTGAGGATTCCCGTTTCCCTGCCCCGCTGGGGGACCGCCACCGCGGCCGCCGGCCTGCTCCTGCTGGTCTCCGCGGGCGGCGCCGCCGCGGCTTCGGCCCCCGCCGGGGCCGCGCCGGGCGCTGCTCCGGCCCAGAGCACAGCGCACCGGACGGCCACCGCGCCGCCACTCGCGAACGCCTACCGCGGCATACAGGGCATCAACTTCTGCCTGCTGGCCCGTTGCACCATCGGTGATCAGGGCGCCGGGGGCAGGAGCACGGGGCCGAGCAACACCCAGGGGGCGAATTTCTGTCTGCTGGCTGTCTGCACCGTCCGCCCCTGACCTGGCGCCCGGCCGAAAGCCGCCCGCACGGTCTTCCTGACAGAGCCGCGCGGGTGCGCCGCCCGGCGGCGTCCGCGCCGCCGGGCGGTCAGGAAGCCGTACGGGTCCGCTCCGCCCGCCCGAGGAGATAGGGCACCGCCAGATGGTGCACGGGCGCGGCTGCCGCCCACACCAGCCGGGAGAGCCGCCTGTGGTAGCGCACGAAGGTGACCCAGACGACGCCCGAGCCGTTCACCACCACGACGTTGCGGGTCGCGACCAGCGGCGAACGCGCTTCGAGAGTCACCGATCCGGGGCCGGACTCGGAGACCGGCCAGCCGAGGACATGGTCCGGCGACGGCCTCGGTCCCATCCGCAGCCCGAGGACGAGGGTCCAGCCCCGCAGCAGGGCCCAGCGCACGGTGGCCGGAGCGCCCTCGAAGGTGGCCCGTGCCCACTGCTCGGGCGTCCGGGAGCGCGCATGCCGGGAGGGCAGTTCGAAGGCGGAGGCGTAGTCGGCCGTGGCGAACTCGTCGGCGGAAAGGGCCACTTGCGGGACTCGCACCCGGCGTACCCGGGGAGTTGTCATCGGAGGCCCTTCCACAGGGGGCGGGGACGGAGGGCTCCCGGTGGCGCCGGGGCCTTTCACGGCGCCACCGATTGTGCCGCCCGCGGCCCGCGGACGCGCCGTGATCCGCGGGCATGTCTCAGATGGCGGGGTCCGGCGGGGTCGCTCAGGTGGAAGGGCACCTCCGGATCGAGCGGTCTCTCAGCCGTCGAGCGGCAGCGGCTGCCAGGTCCAGTCGGCCACCTCGGGCAGGTCGGTGCCGTGCGCATGGATCCAGGCGTGGTGCCTGAGGCGGGCGTCCTCCATGGTCTGGCGCGCGTGGGTGGCCCGTACCGCGAGCCCCGGGACACGGTCGATGACGTCCAGGACCAGCCGGTAGCGGTCCAGGTCGTTGCGGACCACCATGTCGAAGGGGGTGGTCGTGGTCCCGGACTCCTTGTAACCCCGTACATGCAGGTTCTCGTGGCCGGCCTGGCGGTAGGCGAGGCGGTGGATCAGCCACGGGTAGCCGTGATACGCGAAGATCACCGGCTTGTCGCGGGTGAAGAGCGCGTCGTACTGCTTGCCCGAAAGACCGTGCGGGTGCTCCGACTCCGGGAGCAGCCGGGCCAGATCCACCACATTGACCACCCGGACCGCGAGCCCAGGCAGGTAGCGGCGGATCAGCAGAGCGGCGGCCAGCACCTCCTGGGTGGGTACGTCGCCCGCGCAGGCCAGCACGACATCGGGTTCCTCGCCCTCCCGTTCGGTGCCGGCCCACTCCCAGACCCCGGCACCGCGCGCGCAGTGGGCGCGCGCCTCGTCCATGGTGAGCCAGTCGAAGCAGGGCTGCTTGCCCGCCACCACGACATTGACGTAGTCCCGGCTGTGCAGGACATGTTCGGCGACGGAGAGCAGGGTGTTGGTGTCCGGCGGGAGATAGACGCGGACGACTTCCGGTGACTTGTTCAGTACGTGGTCCACAAAGCCGGGATCCTGGTGCGAGAAGCCGTTGTGGTCCTGGCGCCAGACGTGCGAGGTGAGCAGGTAGTTGAGGGAGGCGATAGGCCGGCGCCAGGGCAGCGTGCGCGACACCTTCAGCCACTTGATGTGCTGGTTGACCATCGAGTCGACGATGTGCACGAACGCTTCGTAGCAGGAGAACAGCCCGTGCCGCCCGGTGAGCAGATAGCCCTCCAGCCAGCCCTGGCAGGTGTGTTCGGAGAGGATCTCCATCACCCGGCCGTGCCGGTCGAGATGCTCGTCGACGCCGAGGACCTCCGCCTGCCACGCCTTGCCGCTGGCCCCGTACAGGGCCTGGAGCCGGTTCGAGGCGGTCTCGTCGGGGCCCACCACCCGGAAGTCGCGGCGCTCCGCGGTCGCCGCCATGACCGCTTCGAGCAGATCGCCGAGGACGCTGGTCGGTTCGTGCAGGGTGGCGCCGGGCCGGGGGACCTGCACGGCGTACTCGTCCAGGGACGGTACGGGGAGTTCCCGCAGGCGCAGGCCGCCGTTGGTGTGCGGGTTGGCTCCGAGGCGCAGGGGGCCTTCGGGGACACAGGCCAGTACCTCGGCGCGGGGCCGCCCCTGGGGGTCGAAGAGGTCTTCCGGCCGGTAGGAGCGCAGCCACATCTCCAGCTGCCTGAGGTGCTCGGGGTTCTCGCGGACGCCGGGCAGCGGCACCTGGTGGGCCCGCCAGGTGCCCTCGACCGGCAGCCCGTCGACGCTTGCGGGCCCCGTCCAGCCCTTGGGGGTGCGCAGTACGATCACGGGCCAGCGGGGGCGTACGGCGGCGCCCTCCTCGCGGGCGCCGCGCTGGATGAGCGCGATGCGGTCCAGGGCGGTGTCCATCGCCTCGGCCATGTCCCGGTGGACCGTGTCCGGATCGGCGCCGGTGACGTGCAGGACCTCGTGCCCGTACCCGCGGAGCAGTCCGTCGAGCTCCGCCTCGGGAATGCGCGCGAGCACCGACGGATTGGCGATCTTGTATCCGTTCAGATGCAGGATCGGGAGGACGGCACCGTCGTGCACCGGGTCGAGGAACTTGTTGGAGTGCCACGACCCGGCGAGCGGCCCGGTCTCCGCCTCGCCGTCGCCGATGACACAGGCCACCAGCAGACCGGGGTTGTCGAAGGCCGCGCCGTACGCGTGGGAGAGCGAGTAGCCCAGCTCCCCGCCCTCGTGGATCGAGCCCGGCGTCTCGGGCGCGACATGGCTGGGCACACCGCCGGGGAAGGAGAACTGGCGGAAGAGCCGCGCCATGCCGGCCGCGTCCCGGCCGATGTCCGGGTACGTCTCGGTGTAGCTGCCCTCAAGCCACGAGTTGGCGAGGACGGCCGGGCCGCCGTGGCCGGGCCCCCAGACACACACCGTGTCCTGGCCGCGTGCCTTGGCCACGCGGTTCAGATGGGTGTGGACCAGGTTCAGTCCAGGCGAGGTGCCCCAGTGGCCGAGCAACCGGGGTTTGATGTGTTCCGGCCGCAGCGGTTCGGTGAGCAGCGGATTGTCCTGGAGGTAGATCTGGCCGGCCGCCAGGTAGTTGGCGGCCCGCCAGTGCGCGACCAGGGACGCGAGTTCGTCGTCGGTGACCGCGGCCGGTGCTTCCGTACTGGTCTCGCGCATGGCGCTCCCTGCCTTCTCTGCCTGGTTTCGGTGGTCCGCCGGTCGGGGCCGGCGCCCGGTCAGTCGTGCGGGACGACCGCCACCGGACACGGCGTGTGGTGCACGGCCGACGACAGGACATGGCCGACCGGTGGCGAGAGCGCGGGCCGGCCCCTGCGGCGCCCCACGACCAGCAGCCCCGCGCCCGTGGCGCCCCGGACGACGGCCTGGGCCGGACTCTCCGTCCGTACCCGTTCGGTGGTGCGCACCTGGGGGAACTTCTCCTGCCAGGGCCGCAGCGCCTCGCTCAGCTCCGACTGGGCGCGCTCGGTGGCCCGCCGGGCGGCACGGGAGTCGGTTCCGCTCCGGGTGTACGCGTGCTCCGGAACGCTTCTGCCGTGCACGGCCCGCAGCATGACGCCGCGCCTGGCCGCGGTGTCGAAGGCGAACGCACACAGCGCGTCGCACGGCCCGTGCAGCGAAAGACCCAGGACCACGGCGCCGTCATCGGCCACCGGCCCGGTCGCCTCCCGCGCCCGGACGAGCACGACCGGGGCGTCGGCGCGCGCCACCACCCGCAGACCGATGTCGCCCAGGTAGTAACTGGCCAGCGGGGCCATGTCCCGGGAGCCGAGCACGACCACCTGCGAGTCGCCCGCCGCCTCCAGCAGGGTCTCCGCCGGGTCGCCCTCCGTGAGTTGCTCGGTGACGGGCAGTCCGGGACAGCGCTCGTCAATGACGATGCGCGCCCGCTCCATGATCCACCGGGGAAGGCCGAGTCCCTCCTGGCCGCCCTCGTCCGGCGTCCCGGCGTGACCGTCCGGATGCGGCACCCGTGCGTGCAGGACGCGCAGGGCCGCGCCGCGCGACTGCGCCTCACGCGCCGCCCAGCGGACCGCGGAGAGCGACTCGGCCCTGCTGTCCAGGCCCACGGTGACGATCGGCTTCATGGCCGTGCTCCGTTCTGGTGCCCGAGGTCCCCGATGTCACGGACAGGGGCGTGCTGCCGTACTGGATCCGATTCTCGGCACGAGTGACACGCCCCCGCAAACGCAGCGGCTGCCCGGGAGCCCATGGCCACCTGCCGCCGGGCCCACCGCCGACCGCTGAACTCCGGCCCGTACGGCGGGGGCTCATCTCACGCCGCAGGGTTCACTATTGGCATGGACCTGATTTTTTCTGCGCCCGCCCGCCCCGGGCACCCTGACGGCCCCCACCCCACCGGAAGGCTCACATGACCCCCACACCCGGACGGCTGACTCTGCTCGCCGCGATGTCCTGCCTGCTTCTCGGCTTCCTGCCATCGGCGGCCTCCGCCGGAACCACGGCCTCCACCGGCGCCCAGGGAGCGATCTGCAACAAGTACTGCGACGCCCGCGACCCCGCCACGGCGACGAAGGACCGGACGCCGGTCACCGCCTCGGTCTACTCGCGCAGCATCGCTCTGCATATCGATGACAACGATGTCATGGGGTGGGCCTCCATCGACAACGGCAACCCGGGTGACGAGGTCTGGCTGGACCGCTCCTTCGACGGCGGAAAGACCTGGTCGTCGGGGAGCAAGCTGGGTGACACCAGGACCCCTTCGGGATCGGGCGGCTGGCGCACCCAGATGTACAACGTCGACGACTGGAACTCGGCCGGAGTCGGTGCGCTCCGGGCCTGCGGAAAGGCCGGGGACCGGGCCGAGATCGCCTGCACGGAGTGGGCGCGTACGGACTGGAACGCGGGCAGCAGGAGCACCGCGGCGGCGACCGCGCTGATGATGTCGTTCGACCGCGGCACCGGCCTGTTCGGTGGCAATGGCTGGTGGACCAGTGCCAACGCGCTGACGGCCGTCATCGACAACATCCGTACCAGCGGCATGCCCAGCTACAAGTACGCCGTCTCCAGCATCTACGACAAGAACATCGGCGCGCAGGGCGGCAACTTCACCAACGACTACCTCGACGACACCGGCTGGTGGGGGCTGGCCTGGGTCGCCGCGTACGACCTGACCGGCGACAGCCGCTATCTCGACACCGCACGGGCCGACGCCGACCACATGTTCGCCAACTGGACGGGGACCTGTGGCGGCGGTGTGCTGTGGAACGAGAACAAGACCTACAAGAACGCGATCACCAACGAGCTGTTCCTCCAGCTCAACGCCGCCCTGCACAACCGCATCCCGGGCGACTCCGCCTATCTGGACCGGGCGAAGAACGAGTGGTCGTGGTTCAGCTCCAGCGGCATGATCAACGCGGACCACATGATCAACGACGGTCTGACCGACGCCTGTTCCAACAACGGCCAGCAGACCTGGACGTACAACCAGGGTGTGATCCTCGGTGGACTGGCCGAACTCCACCGGGCCACCGGCGACAACAGCCTCCTGGACACCGCCCGGACCCTGGCCGACGCCTCGTCCACCCGGCTGGAGACCGACGGTGTGCTGCGGGAGCCCGGCGAGTCCGACGGCTGCACGGGTGACGGGCCGTCGTTCAAGGGGGCCTATGTACGGGGGCTCGGCAAGCTCAACTCGGAGCTGTCGGACCACCCGTACAACGCCCCGCTGAGCCGCTGGGCGGACGCCGCACACAGCAAGGACCGCAACGCGCTCGACATGTACGGGCCGCACTGGAACGGCCCCTGGGCCGGAACGCCGGACTACGGCTGCCAGCAGAGCGCGCTCGACCTGCTCAACGCGGCGCCCGCGAGCTGAGGCCGGGCCTGCCGCACGCCCGCTCCCGGGGGGGGGGGGGGGGGTGGTGTGCACCCGGTCCC
>NZ_JBHYWP010000088.1:23723-35337 GCF_042751845.1 Streptomyces sp. NPDC059398
GTCCGGGGCGTGTTGCGCCCCCCGGGCCCGCGCGGAAACTGTCAGGTCCCGTGCGGGCGGGACTGCCGGGGCCCTTGTCCGCACGGGTTTCAGGCCATCGAAGGATCGCCCTTGATCAGCGCGAACACCGCGCCGTCCGGGTCCGTGAGCAGGGCCAGCCTGCCGACTCCGGGAACACTGCTCGGCGGCATCAGGGCCGTGGCGCCCCGGTCGGTGGCCGCGGTGAACGTGGTGTCGCAGTCCTCGACGCCGAAGTACGGATGCCACTCCGACGCCGCCCCGGCCCGCACGTTCTCCTGCGGGATCTGCATGATCCCGCCGTGGCTGGTGTCGTCGCCCTCGCCACCGCCCTGCGCGGAGACCACGGTGTAGACCATGCCATCGCCCATGGACATCTCCTGGTGGTCCCAGGAGAAGACCGCACGGTAGAACTGTTCCGCCGCTGCCGCGTCGGTGGTGTGCAGCTCCGTCCAGCACATCGCGTCCGGCTCCATGACGGTGTCAAGCCCCTGCCTGTCGCCCGGCTGCCAGACGGCGAACTCCGCGCCCGCGGGGTCGGTGAAGCGCGCCGTACGGCCGGCGGTGAAGACATCGGCCGGCGGGACGCGGACCGTACCGCCGGCCTGTTCGACCGCGCGGGCGGTGGCGTCGGCGTCGGAGGTGTGGAAGTAGACCGTCCAGGTGGCCCGTGCGCCCTCCACGGCCGAGGGGCCGATGGCCGCGACGATCCTGCCGCCCTTCCGGAAGAAGCCGTAGCCGCCGGCTTCGGGGCCGGCCGACTGGAAGGTCCAGCCGAACACCCCTGTGTAAAAGGCGACGGAGGCGTCGATGTCCGGGGCGCCGAGGTCGAGCCAGTCCGGGGCGCCAGGGACGTAGTGGGTGGTCAGCACGGGATCCTCCGGTGTACGTGGGGTGGTGGGGCCGGCCGTCCAGGGCCCCGGAATCCCTCACGCGCCGGCAGGCCCGGCAGCCGCTGCCTGTGTCCCATGGGTACCGGGGCCGGGGGGTCGCCGAAACAGCGGCCGCGGGCGGCCCTGCGGACGGCGCCCGGCTCCCACCCGTACGGCGCAGCACAGCAGGCGCAGCAGGCACAGCAGGCGCAGCACAGCAGGCGCAGCACATCCGGCCCCGGCCCCCACCCCGGGCGAACCACGAAGGACCTGGCCGGGCGGCCGGAGCGGGGCCGGACCTGCCGCGCCGGACCCACCGGTTCGGCCCGTACACGCGGCTTCCGTCACTTCTTGCCGGGGAGCCACTTCTTCCAGACGGCCGGGTTCTGGTCCACCCAGCGCTTGGCCGCCTCGTCGGCCGAGAGTCCCTGCGAGGCGATCATCGCGGAGACCTTGTTCTGGTCGTCCTTCGTCCACCGGAAGTTCTTCAGGAAGGCCGCGGCGGTGCCGCCCGTCCTGGTGAACTCGGTGTTGAAGTACTTCTGCAGCGGTGTCGACGGATAGGCGCAGTCGATGGACTGAGGGTCCTTGACCCCCTTGTCCGCGCACTTCGCGGTGTACGGGGGGAGCTTGACCTCCTCCATCGGCACCTGGTTGAAGAGCCACTGCGGCTCGTACCAGTAGCTCAGGAAGGGCTTCTTCTCCTTGGCGAACTGCTGGATCTGGGTGATCTGCGCCGCCTCGGACCCCGCGAAGACCACGTCGTAGTCCAGCTTGAGGTTCTTCACCAGGGCCTTGTCGTTCGTGACATAGGACGGCGAGCCGTCCATGAGCTGGCCCTTGCTGCCGCTCTCCGCCGTGCGGAGCTGACCGGCGTACTTGTCGAGGTTCTTCCAGTCGGTGACGTCGGGGTGCTTGTCCGCCCAGTACTTCGGTACGAACCAGCCGATGTGGCCGGTGACCCCGAGGTCGCCGCCCGCGGTGATCGTCTTCTTCTCCTTGACGTACCGCTTCTCCTGGTCGGGGTGGCCCCAGTCCTCCAGGATCGCGTCGACGCGGCCCTGGCTGAGCGCGTCCCAGGCGGGGATCTCGTCCACCTGGACGGTGTCGACGCGGTAGCCGAGGCGGTGTTCGAGCAGATACCTGGCGACGGCCACATTGGCCTGGGCGCCGACCCAGCTCTGCACGGAGAGGGTGACGGACTTGGCCCCCTTGGCCGCGGCGAACGGCGAGGTCTGCTTGGTCATGTCGGCGGCGCCGCAGCCGCTCAGCGCGACCAGCAGGGTGCCGGAGGCCAGCGCGGCGAGGGCGGTGGTGGCGCGGCGCGCGCCACGGGTGCGGGTCACGGCTCAGGCCCCCTTCCGGATGCGGCGTTCGGTGGGCTGGGTGACACGGTCGAGCATCAGGCCGAGGCAGACGATGGCCACCCCCGCGACGAGTCCGACGGCGAGGTCGCCGGTGGCGAGTCCGGTGACGACGTCGTAGCCGAGTGCCCCGCCGCCCACCAGGCCGCCGATGATGACCACGGCGAGCACGAGCACCACGCCCTGGTTGACGGCGAGCAGGAGCGCGGGGCGGGCCAGTGGCAGCTGGACCTGGCGCAGGGTCTGCAGCCGGGTGGCGCCGAGCGAGCGTGCCGCCTCGACCGCCGCCGGGTCGACCTGGCGCAGGCCCTGGGTGGTGATGCGGATGACGGCGGGCAGCGCGTAGACGACCGCGGCGGCGGCGGCCGGGGCGCGGCCCACGGCGAAGAGCGCGACCACCGGGATGAGGTAGACGAACTGCGGCATGGTCTGCATGACGTCCAGGACCGGGCGCAGTACGGCTTCGGTGCGGCGGCTGCCCGCCGCGAGGATTCCCACGGCGAAGCCGATGACCAGCGTGACGACCAGTGCGGCGAGGACCTGCGAGAGCGTGTCCATGGACGGCTTCCACATGCCGAGTACGCCGATCGCGCAGAGCGCGAGCACCGCGGTGAACGCGGTCTGCCAGGTGCCGATCAGCCAGGCCAGGGCGGCGACGATCAGCAGCGCGCCCCACCAGGGCAGGCCGGTCAGCCCGTCCCTGAGCGGGTCCAGGATCCACGAGGTGAAGTGCGCGGCCCAGTCGGCGGTGCCGCCGACGACGGGGACCCCGGAGTAGAGGTGGTCGACCATCCACTCCTTGAAGTCGTCGACGGGCCGTGCGATGGCGACGGTGACCCCGGACGGCCAGAGCGTGGAGCCCGCCAGCCGGCCGGCCACCGCGACGACGGCGGTGCCGGCGGCCGCGAGGGCCCAGCCGCGCGGGCCGCGCAGGGCGGCCGGCCCGGAGGGCTCACTGCCGAGGCGCGCCCCGGCAGCGGCCGTGGTGCGGTCCATGACGATGGCGAGCAGCACGATCGGGATGGCCGCGGCCAGCGCCCCGCCGACGTCGACGGAGGCCAGCGCCTGGTAGACGCGGTCGCCGAGCCCAGCGGCGCCGATGAGTGAGGCGATGACGACCATCGAGAGGGCCATCATGATGGTCTGGTTGAGGCCCAGCAGCAGTTCCTTGCGGGCCAGCGGCAGCCGGGCGGTGACCAGCCGCTGGCGTGCGGTGGAGCCGAGCGAGGCGACGGCCTCCAGGACCCCGGCGTCGGCGCCGCGCAGCCCGAGGGCGGTGAGCCGGGCCATCGGCGGCGCCGCGTAGACGACGGTGGCGAGCAGCGCCGCCGGGACGCCGATGCCGAACACCAGGACCACCGGCAGCAGATACGCGAAGGCCGGGAGCACCTGCATGGTGTCGAGCACCGGGCGCAGGATGCGGAAGAGCCGGTCGGACAGGCCGCCCGCCAGTCCCAGCGCCGCTCCGACGACGGCGGACACGACGACGGCCACCACCATCAGCGCGAGGGTCTGCATCGTCGGCACCCACATGTCCAGCACTCCGCTGACCAGGAAGGCGACCAGTGCGGTCGCGGCGATGCGCCAGCCGGCGACCCGCCAGGCCAGCAGGGTCGCCCCGGCGGTGACCCCGGTCCAGCCGAGGGCGAGCAGCACCAGATAGACAGCGCGTACGGCGATGATCACGGCGTTGCTGAGATAGCCGAGGAAGTACAGGAACACCGGGTGGGTGTCGCGGTTGTCGATGATCCAGTCGCTGACGTGCCCCAGCGGCTTCGAGACGTCCACGGTGAGGGCGCCGGGCCACAGCCCGCCGGACCAGAGGGAGTTCGCGATCGGGACCAGTACGGCGGCGGCGACGGCGAGTACGAGGAGTTTGCCCGGGGCCCGGTGGAGCAGCGCCCCACGGAGCCTGGCCGCCCTGCCGGGAGCGGCGGGGGTGTCGGCGGGTACGGGCGTGGCGGTGGTGGCCGTCATGCGCGCCTCCGGGCGGCCGGGGGGACGGGCGGGCGGACGGGCACGTGGGCCGGTTGCGTGGGCATCAGGCGGCCACTCCGCTCTCGGCCGGGCTCTCGTCGAGACGGGCCACCACGGCGAGCAGACAGGCGTGGTCCACGACGCCCAGGCACCGGTCTCCCTCGACGACGCGTACGGCGCTTCCGGAGCGGACGACGGTGTCGATGGCGTCGGATATGAGCGTGCCGGGCTCGACCGACTCGCCCTCGTCGGCCTCGCTGCCCCGTGCGGCGCGCATGGCACGGCGGACGGTGAGGACCTGTTCGCGCGGTACGTCGCGTACGAAGTCGCGTACGTAGTCGTCGGCGGGCGAGCCGACGATCTCCTCCGGGGTGCCGAGCTGCACGATCCGGCCGTCCCGCATCAGGGCGATACGGTCGCCCAGGGTCAGCGCCTCGGACAGGTCGTGGGTGATGAAGACCATCGTGCGGCCCTCGTCCTTGTGCAGCCGTACGACCTCCTCCTGCATATCGCGCCTGATGAGCGGGTCGAGGGCGCTGAACGGCTCGTCGAAGAGCAGGACTTCGGGGTCGACCGCGAGTGCGCGGGCCAGCCCGACCCGCTGTTGCTGGCCACCGGAGAGCTGGCTCGGGCGCCGGTCCTCCAGGCCGGTCAGGCCGACCTTCTCGATGAAACCGGCTGCCCTGGCGCGGCGTTCGGCCCGGCTCACGCCCTGGACCTCAAGGCCGTAGGCGACGTTGTCCAGGACGGTGCGGTGCGGGAGCAGCCCGAAGTGCTGGAAGACCATGGCGGCGCGGTGGCGGCGCAGTTCGCGCAGCTTGGTCCTGTCCATGGCGCGGACGTCCTCGCCGTCCATGGTGAGGCCGCCGCTGGTCGGCTCGATGAGCCGGGTCAGACAGCGCACCAGTGTCGACTTGCCGGAGCCGGAGAGGCCCATGACCACGAAGACCTCGCCCTCGTGGACGTCGAAGGAGACATCGCGTACGGCGGCGGTGCAGCCGGTGCGCTGCCGCAGTTCCTCTCCGCTCAGACCGGTCAGCGTGGTGTCGGCGGGGATCCGGTCGGCACCCGGGCCGAAGACCTTCCACAGATTGCGGACGGAGAAGACGGTGCCGCGCTTCCCGTCGCCGGCCGCGGCCGCCGCGTCGCCGCGCGGCTCCCCGTCGCCGGAGTCCGCCTGGGTACTGGTCGTGGTCATGCCGTACCTCCCTGGGCCGCGGTCAGCAGTTCGGCGCACTTCTCGCCCACCATGAGGACTCCGATCATCGGGTTGACCGAGGGCATCGTCGGGAAGACCGACGCGTCCGCGATACGGATGCCCGACAGCCCGCGGACCCGCAGCTCCGGGTCGACCACGGCCAGGGCGTCGTCAGGGGCGCCCATGCGGCAGGTGCCCGCCGGGTGGTAGACGGTGTGGGCCACCTTGCGGGCGTACTCGCTGATGTCCTCGTCGGACACGACATCGGGCCCCGGGCAGACCTCGCGCTTGAGCCAGTGGGCGAGCGGCTCGGTCTTCGCGATCTCGCGGGCGAGGCGGATGCCGTCGACCAGTGTCCGGCCGTCGTAGTCGTCCTCGTCGGTGAAGTACCGGAAGTCCAGGGCCGGTTTGGCCTCGGGGTCGGCGCTGGTCAGATAGAGGCGGCCGCGGCTGCGGGGCTTGGGGATGTTGGGGGTCATCGAAACGCCGTGCTCGGGCTTCTCGTAGCCGAGGCGCTCCGGGTTGTCGGTGAAGGGGATCTGGTAGAAGTGGAACATCAGGTCGGGTCCGCGCGATCCGGGGTCGCGGCGGACGAAGAGACCTGCGTCGGAGTCCATCGCCGAGTTCTCCGGGATGGGCCCGTCGGTCTCCCACACGATGACGGACTCCGGGTGATCGAGAAGGTTCTCGCCGACGCCCGGCAGGTCGTGCACGACCGGGATGCCGAGCGCCTCCAGATCCTGCTTCGGGCCGATGCCGGACAGCATCAGCAGCCGCGGGGTGTCCACCGCGCCCGCGCAGACCAGCACTTCGCGGCCGGCCCGCAGGAGGATCTCCTCGCCGTCCTTGGTGCGGACGTGTACGCCCGTCGCGCGGCCGTCCTCCACTTCGAGCCGGTGAGCCCAGGTCTCCAGCATGATCGTGAGGTTGGGCCGGTCGCCCGCTTCGATGTGCGAGTGGAGATAGGCCACCGAGGCCGATGAGCGCTTGTTGTTCTCGGGGTGGTAAGCGAGGTCGAAGAAGCCGACGCCCTCGTGGAACGGCTTCTTGTTGAAGCCCTCCACGCGCGGGACGCCCGCCGCCTGCTGCGCGGCGGACACGAAGTCACGGGCGATGGCGTTCCGGTCCTTCTCGTCCACCGCGACGATGTTGTTGCGGAGCTTGGAGAAGTACGGGTCCATGGACTTCGCGTCCCAGCCGGCCGCACCGTGCTCCGACCACTCGTCCCAGTCGCCCGGCAGCGGCTTGAACGAGATCAGGGTGTTGTGCGAGGAACAGCCGCCGAGCACCTTGGCGCGGCTGTGCAGGATGTGCGAATTGCCGCGCGGCTGCTCGGTGGTGGGGTACGCGTAGTCCAGGTCGCCGCCGAGCAGGCCGAGCCAGCGGCGGAGGGTGAGGACGTCGTCGCGGTCGATGTCGGTGGGGCCGCCCTCGACGACGACGACACTGACGGCGGGGTCCTCGGTGAGCCGGGAGGCGATCACCGAGCCCGCGGTGCCGCCACCGACGACGACGTAGTCGGCGGTGACCGTGGAGATCTCCGGAGGCATGGGGCATTGCTCCTTCTGCAAAGTGCTGACGCTCTTGCGTGGTACGGGAACAGACGGGCAGTCAGCCCGCGAACCAGCCGACCGGGGCGGGCCGGAGGTTCTCGTAGATGTGCTTCGACTCGCGGTACTCGTCCAGGCCGGACGGGCCCAGCTCACGGCCGATGCCGGACTTGCCGAAACCGCCCCACTCCGCCTGCGGGAGATAGGGGTGGTAGTCGTTGATCCAGACGGTGCCGTGCCGCAGCCGGGCGGCGACCCGGCGGGCGCGGGCGGTGTCGGCCGACCAGACGGCGCCGGCCAGTCCGTACTCGGTGTCATTGGCCAGTGTCACCGCCTCCTCCTCGTCGCGGAAGGTCTCGACGGTCAGGATCGGGCCGAAGGTCTCCTCACGCACGACCTTCATGGAGCGGTGGCAGCCGTCCAGGACGGTGGGCGCGTAGAAGTAGCCGGTGGCGGGCCGGTCGTCGGACGGCTCGGGGCGCCTGCCGCCGCAGCGCAGGCGTGCCCCTTCGGCCAGCGCGGAGGCGACGTACGCCTCGACCTTGTCCAGCTGCTGCTGGGAGACCAGCGGTCCGCATTCGACGCCTTCGGCGGTGCCGCGGCCGATCCTGATCCGCTCGGCGCGGCGGGCCAGTTCGGTGACGAAGCGGTCCCGTACGGACTCCTCGACGATGAGCCTGGCACCGGCCGAGCAGACCTGGCCGCTGTGGATGAAGGCGGCGTTCAGCGCCTGGTCGACGGCGGTGTCGAAGCCCTCATCGGTGGCGCAGGCGTCGGCGAAGACGACATTGGGGTTCTTGCCGCCCAGCTCCAGGGCGATCTTCTTCGCACCGGCCACGGCCGAACTCGCCGCCGTGGTACCGCTGGCCAGTCCCCCGGTGAAGGAGAACAGTGCGACCTGCGGGTGGGCGGCCAGCCGGGCCCCCACGGGCACACCGGGGCCTGTGACGATGTTGGCCACTCCGGCGGGCAGCCCCGCCTCCACCAGGAGCTTCACCAGATGGACGGTGGAGAGCGGGGTGACCTCGCTGGGCTTGACCACGAAGGTGTTGCCCGCGGCGAGGGCCGGTGCGATCTTCCAACTCGCCTGAAGGAGGGGGTAGTTCCACGGGGTGATCAGCGCGCAGACGCCGACCGGTTCGTGCACGACGACGCTGTGCACATCGGGCGAACCTGCGTCCACGACCCGGCCGCCGCTCTCGTTCATCACCAGATCGGCGAAGTACCGGAAGGCGTTGGTGACATCGTCGACATCGACCCGGCCCTCCTCCAGCGTCTTGCCGGTGTCACGGCTCTCGATGAGCGCGATCTCCTCGCGGTCGCGCTGGAGCAGTCCGGCGACCCGGCGCAGCAGCGCGGCGCGTTCGGCCACGGGCGTGCGTGGCCAGTCGCCCTGGCCGCCCGCGAAAGCGGTGTGCGCGGCCCGCACGGCGGCGTCCGCGTCCTGCGCGTCGCCTTCGGCCACGATCTGCAGGGTCTTCGCGTCGGCGGGGTCGAGAACCTCCCGTGTGGCGCCGGACGCGGCGCCCCGCCACATCCCGTCTACATGAATGGTCTCGCTTGCCGACACGTGTGTTCTGCCTTTCAATCACCGAACCGATGCCACTGGTTCACACCAGCGGTCTGGTCACCTCCCCGTTCGGCCTTTACCTATGCCTGAACATGAACAGAAAGTGATCCGGTTCACTCACCGTGCCCGGAATACCTCTGTGTGCCCTGAATTCTGCGTGCCCTGGACTCCACGTGCCCGTGGGATTCCGCGTGCCCTGCCTACTGACGCGTCTCGCGGTCAGCCGCGGAACACGGCCTGCCGGCCGGACACCACCGGTACGGAGGTGAACGCCCCTGGTCCGTCGGGCCCGTTGACCGCGTACACCTTGATCAGCCCCTGTCCAGGGCGGTCTTGACGACCTTGCCCAGGGCGTTGCGCGGGAGTCGGTCGAGGACCACGACCTCGCGGGGCACCTTGAAGTTCGCCAGCCGCTCCCGGCAGTAGGCGATCACCTCCGCGGGGTCCGGCCGCTCGCCCGGCCGGGCGGTGACATAGGCCCGGCCCACCTCACCGAGCCGCGGGTCCGGTATCCCGACGACCGCGGCGTCGGAGATCTGCCCGTGCCGTGCGAGCAGTTGCTCGATCTCGGCCGGGTACACATTGAAGCCGCCCACCAGGAACATGTCCTTCAGCCGGCCGGTGACGGTGAGGTTGCCGTGCTCGTCGATGCGTCCGACGTCGCCGGTGCGGAGCCGGCCCAGCGTGTCGATCGCCCCGGCGGTCGCGGCAGGGTCCTCGAAGTACCCGCGCATCACGTTGTATCCGCCGACCACGATCTCACCGTCCTCGCCCGGCCCGAGCCGGTTGCCCGCCGCGTCGACCACACAGAGGTCCACACCTTCCACGGCCCGGCCGGAGGTCTCGGCGACCGTCCGGGCATCGTCGTCCGCCGTGCACATGGATACCAGACCGCACGACTCGGTGAGTCCGTATGCGGTGAGCACGGTCAGCCTCAGCTCCTCACGCATCCGCTCGACCAGCGCGACGGGCACGACGGAAGCACCGGTGACGGCCAGGCGCAGGGACGAGGTGTCGTAGCCGTGGCGGTCCGGATGCCCGAGGATCGAGGTGTAGAGGGCGGGCGGGCCGGGCAGCACCGTCACCTTCTCCTCGCTCACCAGCCGCAGCGTCTCCCGTACGTCGAAGACCGGCTGGAGCACCATCGTGGCGGCCCGGCCCAGACAGGCGAGGACCCCGGCCTTGTAACCGAAGGTGTGGAAGAGGGGGTTGACGATGAGGTACCGGTCGCCGTGGCGCAGCCCGGCCCGCCGGCTCCACGCGTCGAAGGCGCGGATGTTCTGGCCGTGAGCCGTCAGCGCGCCCTTGGGCCGTCCTGTGGTGCCCGAGGTGAAGAACATGTCGCAGACGTCCTCTTCGCCGACCCCGGCGGCGCGTGCCCCGGCCGCCGCGTCGGACACGGACGCGCCCGCGGCCAGGAACTCCTCCCAGCTGCGCGCCCCGGGCGCCGGGCCGCCGCCGATGAGCACCACGTCGACCAGAGCGGGCAGCGCGGGGAGGGGGCTCTGGCCGGGCACGGCGGTCGCGGGTGCTCCGACCGTAGGCGCCGCATCGGGTGCACCGTCCTGGCCGGCCGGGCCGGGTGCGCCGTCCGGGGAGGCCGTGACGGGCGGCGGGGTGCCGCCCTCCGTGCCGCAGTCCGCGCCGCCGGACAGCCCGCCGAGGTATCCGAGGTAGTCGTGGCCCAGGAAGCCGTTGTCCACGAAGAGGGTCCTGGCCCCGCTCCTGGCCAGCAGCCAGCCCGCCTCCTCGCCCTTGTAGCGGGTGTTGACCGGCACCAGCACGGCTCCCGCGCCGAGCGCCCCGAGCGCGGCCACCACCCAGCGGTGCCCGTTCGGGGCCCAGACCGCCACCCGGTCACCGGGAAGGACTCCGGACGCCATCACGGCGGCGGTGGCGCGCCGCACCCGCAGGGCCAGTTCGCGGTACGTCAGCCGGGTCTCACCGTCGATGAGCGCCTCGGTGTCCGGGTGGCGCCGGGCGGTGTCCGCCAGCACACCGGGAACGGTGCGGGCCCGGTGGTCCTGCGTCATGGAGACCCCTCGTCCGTCGGAATTCTCGGCCAGTCCCGGGCACTCTAGTTCACCTACCTAACGCTTGGTAGGTTGATCCCGTACCAGCTCCCGGCCGTCCATGGCGCAGCCGGGCCCGGACGGCACGGAGGCGGCTCATGACCATCAGCAACCCGGCGGACTTCACTGGACGCGCGGTCGTCGTCACGGGCGGCACCAAGGGCATCGGTTACGCGATCGCGGAGGCGTTCCTCGGCGCGGGCGCCGAGGTCCTGGTGTGCGGACGCGGCACACCGGACGCCCTGCCCGCCTCGGGCGCGCGCACGGCGGCCTTCCTCGCGGCGGACGTACGCGACCCGGATGCGGCGGCCGGCCTGATCGAGCATGCGGCGGCCCGCTTCGGCCGGCTGGACACCCTCGTCAACAACGCGGGGGGCTCGCCCGACTCGGACGCCGCCACGGTCTCACCGCGGTTCGTCGAGCGGATCGTCGCACTCAATCTGCTGGCCCCCTTCTACACGGCCCAGGCGGCCAACCGCGTCATGCGGGCACAGGAGGAGGGCGGCTCGGTCGTGAACATCGGCAGCGTCTCGGGGCACGACCCGCAGCCGGGGACGGCCGCCTACTCGGCCGCCAAGGCCGGACTGCTCGGCCTGACCCGCGCCCTGGCCCTTGAGTGGGCGCCGCTGGTCCGCGTCAACCACATCACCACCGGCCTGATCCGCACCGAGAACGCCGCGTCCGTCTACGGCGACGACGGAGGCGCCGCGGTGGCGCGGACCATCCCCATGGGCCGGATGGCCGCGCCGTCCGATGTGGCCGACGCCTGTCTGTTCCTGGCGGGCAGCCAGGCGTCGTACGTGAACGGCGCCGACCTCGCGGTCCACGGGGGCGGCGACTTCCCCGGCCGCTACCTCGCGGCCCGCTCGGTCAGTACGGCCACGGACTGAGGGAGGGTTCGGGGCGCGCTGGACACCGGCCGGCGCGCACCTCCCCCGACCGGCTGGAACAACACCCGCCGCCGACAGCCGTGCGGGCGCCCCGTTCCCGGTG
>NZ_JBHYWP010000089.1:0-34661 GCF_042751845.1 Streptomyces sp. NPDC059398
GGCCCCCGGCCCGGCCGGCGGCCGAGCGGTCCCGGAGCCTCCGGGCCCAGCTCTGCCGGGCTCCGGATCTGACGGGTCCCGGGCCTGCGGGCCCCGACGGCCGGGCCCCAGCGGCCGGGCCCCGGGTCTACCGGAACGCGTCGAGACCGGTGAGCGCCTTGCCGAGCACCAGTTGATGCATCTCGACGGTGCCCTCATAGGTCAGCACCGACTCCAGATTGGTCGCGTGCCGCATCACCGGGTACTCCAGCGAGATCCCGTTGGCGCCGAGGATCGTGCGCGAGGTGCGGCAGATCTCGATCGCCTCCCGCACGTTGTTGAGCTTCCCGAAGCTGACCTGCTCCGGCCGGAGCCTCCCGGCGTCCATCCGCCGCCCGATGTGGTGCGCGAGCAGGATGCCCTTGTGGAGTTCGACCGCCATGTCGGCGAGCTTCGCCTGGGTGAGCTGGAAGCCGCCGATCGGCCTGCCGAACTGCTCGCGCGTCCGTGAGTAGTCGAGCGCGGCCTCGAAGCTGGCACGGGCGGCGCCCATCGCCCCCCAGACGATCCCGTACCGGGCATGGCTCAGACAGCTCAGCGGCCCCTTGAGCCCGGTGACCCCGGGCAGCACCGCGTCGGCCGGCAGCCGGACCTCGTCCAGCACCAGCTCACTGGTGACCGAGGCGCGCAGTGACCACTTGTGCCGGATCTCGGGAGCGGAGAATCCGGCCGTGTCCGTGGGGACGACGAAACCGCGGACCCCGTCGTCCGTCTGCGCCCAGACGACGGCGACGCCCGCCACCGAGCCGTTGGTGATCCACATCTTGCGCCCGGTCAGCACCCAGTCGGTGCCGCTGCGCTTCGCGTGGGTCCGCATCCCGGCCGGGTCCGAGCCGTGGTCGGGCTCGGTGAGCCCGAAGCAGCCGATGATCTCCCCCGCCGCCATGCCGGGCAGCCACCGCTGCTTCTGCTCCTCGGACCCGAAGCGGTGGATCGCGTACATCGCGAGGGATCCCTGTACGGAGACCAGCGAGCGGATCCCGGAGTCGGCCGCCTCCAGCTCCAGACAGGCCAGGCCGTACTGGACGGCGGTGGCGCCCGCGCAGCCGTACCCCTGGAGTGACATGCCGAGCGCGCCGATGGAGCCCAGCTCGCGGGCGAGCTCACGGATACCGGGCAGCTCCCCCTCCTCGTACCACTGGGCGATGTGCGGCAGTACCCGGTCGGCCGCCCAGGCGCGGACGGTGCCGCGGATCGCGAGATCGTCGTCGCCGAGCAGGTCGTCCAGGCCGATGGGGTCGGCGGGGTCGAAGGGCGGCAGCTTGGACGGTGCGGACATGGGGGTGCCTCCGGCGGCTCGCACGGACAACGGATAAAACTAGCAGCGTTAGTTACGGGGTTCCGCCGACGTTACGGCTCAGCGTCCCGCTCGTCCAGACCCGGCCGCGTCGGCGGGCACCGGGCGCTGGAGAGCGGACGGGGCCCCCTGCGGCAGGGCCTCGCGGGCCCGCCCGTCGGACGGCTGCCCGACGGCCGCCCGGCCGGTTTCCGTGCGCTCCGCCTGCGGGCCCCCGATGCGCCCGGACTCCCCGGCGAGGGCCGCGCACTCCATCTCCGGGGGCAGCCGCAGCGCGGCGAGCGCGCCGAGCAGCAGCAGACCGGCGCTGACGAGCAGGGTGATGTGCAGCCCGTGCACGAAGGCGTCCCGGGCGGCGCTGCGCAGCGCGGTCCCGGCGGGACCGCCGAGCCGGGTGGCCACCTGGTACGCCTCGCCCAGCGAGTTGGCGGCCTGGTGGCTCGCGGCCGCCGGGACCCCGTGCACCGATCTGAGCGACGGACCGTAGGCGGCGTTCATGACACTGCCGAGCAGCGCTATGCCCATACCGGCGCCCAGCTGGTACGAGGTCTCGCCGATCGCC
Source organism: Streptomyces sp. NPDC059398 (assembly GCF_042751845.1). Lineage (NCBI taxonomy): Bacteria > Bacillati > Actinomycetota > Actinomycetes > Kitasatosporales > Streptomycetaceae > Streptomyces > Streptomyces sp. NPDC059398. The sequence continues at coordinate 1,899 of NZ_JBHYWP010000089.1, forward strand.
GCCGCGCCCCCGGCCCGGTCGGCGGGGACCTCGCTGAGCATCGACTCGTACGCACCGAAGAGCGTGGCCTGAAGGCCGAAGCCGAGCAGAACGAAGGCGAAGGTCAGCAGCAGCGGATCGTCGTGGGGCCCCATGCGTACGAGGCAGAGCACGGCGGCCGCGGTCAGCACGAATCCGAAGCAGACCATCCGGCGCGGTCCGACCCGGCGCAGCACACAGGAGCCCATCGCCCCGGCGGTGATGGCGGCGAAGGTGAGCGGCAGGAGCCGCAGTCCGGTCGCCAGCGGGCTGAGGCCGAGCACCAGCTGGAGGTACTGGACGGCGATCAGCTCCAGGCCGACCAGGGCCAGCATGGCCATCACGATGCAGCCGACCGCGGTGGTGAACGTGGGCCGGGAGAACATCCGGATGTCGATGAGCGGGTGCTCGCGTCTGCGCTGCCGCCGGACGAAGAGCACGAGGAGCACGGCTCCCGCCACCAGCGGCACGAGCGTCGCGGCGCCGAGCACCCCTTCGCCGCCGCCGATCCGCTTCACCCCGAGGACCACACCGAGCACCCCGGCCGCCGCCATCAGCGCACCGAGCACGTCCCACGGACCGTCCGCGCTGCCCCGCGACTCGGGCAGCACCCAGCGGGCCAGCGGAAGCAGCACCGCCATCAGCGGGAGGTTGATCAGGAAGACCGAGCCCCACCAGAAGTGCTCCACCAGGAATCCGCCGAGCACCGGTCCGATGGCGGCGCCCACCGCGGCCACCGCGGTCCACACCCCGATCGCGACGGCGCGTTCCCTGCGGTCGGGGAAGACGGCCCGCAGCACCGAGAGGGTGGCCGGCATGATCATGGCGCCACCGACACCGAGCAGGGCCCGTGCCCCGATCAGGAGCCCGGGGGTGGGAGAAAAGGCGGCCACGGCCGAGGCCGCGCCGAAGAGGGCGTAACCGATCAGCAGAACACGCCGGCGGCCCACCCGGTCGCCGAGCGTGCCGAAGAGGATCAGCAGCGAGGCGCAGACCAGTGGATAGGCGTCGACGATCCAGAGCAGCTGGATCGCCCCCGGGCGCAGGTCCTCGGTGACGGCGGGGACCGCGACATGCAGGACGGTCGCGTCGAGGGCGACCAGCAGCAGGCTGACACAGAGGACGACGAGCACGACCCAGCGGTTGGCGCCGGCTGCGACGGCGACGCGCGGGCGCCGGCCGGTCACGGACGTCCCTGACATGCGCGTACCTCCCACAGCAGTGTCTCCCTCGCGCTCGGCGGGCGAGCGGGGGCCGGATGCCCTCCGCGGCCCGGCTTCGACGGGCGAGCGAGCCGTCAGCGTACGCGAGACCGCGCGACTCTCACGTGGCCCATCTCACCTCCCGCTCCACGGGTCCGCACCCCTGCCGCGCCAGCTCAAACGATCTTGGGAGGGCGGCGGTGCGGCAGCTTCGGCCGGGAAGAAATGCCGAGTGCATACTCGCGAAAGTATTTACCAGAAGGCCGATAACACGAGCGTAAGGGCCTTCTTGCATATAACGAGACCCGCGAACCGGTATTCGACATTGCGTTGGAATAAACAAGTCCCTGAGACAAAGTCCACATCACATCGTCATCACAAAGAGACCGGATCGGCCAGCCCTGTCACTCACCCGCTGTAACGTCGATTGAGTGCGTATCGACCGAATCTTTGCCCGTCTGGACCGGGAGCCGGAACCGCCGAAGCTAGAGATCCCGCGGATGAGCCGGCACCGGGTCGCCCTGCTCGGCTCGACGCTGGCCTTCTATCTGGCCATCGTCGTCGCCGTGCTGACCACGTCCTGGCTCGTGGAGCTGGACTGGAAGGTCATGCTCTTCCGGCCCTACCAGCAGTGGCCGCAGCTGCACGCCTTCCTCGACTACTTCGTGGTGCTCGGCCAGCGCGGGCCCACCGCGGTGATGGTCGCGGCCTGGCTCGGCTGGCGCTCCTGGCGGCAGCACACCCTGAGACCCCTGCTGACCCTCGGCGCCGCCCTGCTGCTGCTGAATGTCACGGTGGGCGCCGTCAAGCTCGGCCTCGGCCGCCTCGGGCCGCACTACGCCACCCAGATCGGTTCGGCCGAGCTCTTCGCCGGCGGCGATATATTTCCTTCGGGACACACCGCCAACGCCGTCGTGACCTGGGGAATCCTGGCGTATCTGGCCACCACCCCGCTGGCCAGGCGCTGGCTCTCGGTGGGCTCGGCCGCACTGGCCCTGGGTGTCGGAGCCACCACGGTCTACCTCGGTACGCACTGGCTGAGCGATGTCCTGCTCGGCTGGGCCGCCGGGCTGCTGGTGCTGCTGGCCCTGCCCTGGTTCGAGCCGCTGATCGGCCGCACCGAGACCGCGGTCTTCGCGGCGCGCGAGAGGTTCCGCGCCTCCCGCGGGCCCGCCGCGCCCGTGCCCGTACCGGCCGATGTCCAGCCGGTACTGCTGCCGCACGGCCACCCCCGGGCCGAGGGCCCGGACGAGGCGGGCCAGCCACTGGAGCCGGTGAGCATCGCGGGGCGCTCCAGTACCCCCCGAAGCGCCACCCACCCCACCACGCTCCAGCGGACCCACGCCCCGCGCTCGGAGCGCACCCCCGTCACACCGGCCGGCAGCCGCCGTCCCCCGCACTCCGACCGCACCCCCCGCACCGGGCAGACCCGCCCGGTGCCCGGCGGCTCCACCTGACCCCGGGGCGGTACGCACAGACTCCCCCGCAGCACGAAGGCCCCGGCCAGGGATCTCTCCCCGGCCGGGGCCTTCGTCCGCGTACCGCGGGCGCGGGTGGGTGCCCTGCCCCGGTGGAAGCGGGGATCAGCCCGGCCAGCAGCGGACGACCTTCCCCCCGTCGACCTCGAAGTTGAGCCGGCCCGACTGGAACTCCATGGTGATGACGGTGCCCGTGGGCAGCGCTCGCACGGTGGACCAGCCGCGTTCCCTGGCCAGCTGCCCGGCGCGCTCCTCATCGAGGCCCACATAGCTGTCGGGGGCGTCGTCGGGCTGTACGGGAGGGGTCGGAATGGGTGCCATGACACCCACCGTAGGCCCCCCGCCAAGACGGTGGAAGACCGGAAGGATCCCTTCCACGAACCGTCTCCGCACCACGGCGGCATCCGTGGCCTGTCACGCTTCTGTCACAGCATCAAGACACCTGTCCGGCCGCGCCCCGTCACCCGAAGGGGTGTATCACCCCTGTCGAATCGTCATTGCGCAGAAGGCCGGCAGCGGAGTAATTGACACCCGCGATATCACAGGAACCAGGCCGCACGCGAACGTCGAATTCTCCGGTGAATAGAGCCCGCGCCAAAATAACAGGAACGCGGCTGGTTCACGAATTCCCTACAGAATCCGCACCACCCGGATACCCCGCTCCTCAGCGCTTCGGAGGATCGATCCGCACACTGAGGTCGTTGTCCACCGTGTAGTACGGCGTGGCCGTGGCGGCCCGCCCCGCACCCCCCGTGCACGGTGAACCGGGGTAGACGAAAACGGACTTGCGGTCGGCGATGTCGTCGAGGATCCGGCTGATCCGCGCACCCCGCCCGCCCCGCTCCGCGTCCCCGGCAAGCAGCCAGAGGTCCCAGAACCGTGCCTCCTCCGCGCCGTCCCCGCCCCCCAGCGGCCCGTAGGGCAGCGTGCAGCTGAACTCCCCGTCGCCGCCGGCCCGCACCGGCTCCCGGTGCACCTGCCCCGGGGCGCCGCGCAGCCTCGCCTCGATCACCGCGTCCGGGCCGGGCACCACCCCGTACAGCTGTCCCCGGAGCGTGAGCGCGCCTTCCCGTACGGTGAGCTCACCGGCCTCCGCGTGCGGGGCGCGCGACCAGCAGCGGAGCGCCAGCATGCCGTCGGCCGTGCGGTACGGGACACGGGCGACCACGCGTGTGGCCGTGGGCGCCGGTGTGCGGGCGATCAGCTTCCGCAGGTCCCTGAGCCCCGGCTCGACCCGTTGCTCACCGGCCGCGCCGTCCTCCACGAAGATGTCCCAGCGGCCCTCACCGAGCATGTACGCCGCGTCCAGCACCGCGGACGGCCGGCCGTCCGGCGACTCGGTGAGCGCCAGCCTGACCCGGTCGCCTGACTTGCGCCGCTTCAGCACCAGCCCCGTCGGCCCGGCCGCCGTCACCGCGAAGCCGATGGTTCCGTCGGCGCCCGCCGTGCAGTCGACTGCGTACGGCAGCCGGTCCTCACCGGTCCCTGTCATGCGGCCCTCCTCCTTCGCACCGCACCGGATATCCGGTGCCGCAGTCCGTACGCTCCGCTCCCGGCCGTGCCACGGGCGCGCAGCAGCCCCTCGGCCAGCGGCCCGCGGGGCGGTCCGCCGCCGTGCCGGGCGGCCAGTTCGGTGAAGAGCGCCTCGTGCCGTGCCGCGACCGGCGCGGGGTCGAAGCGCGCCGCACTCTCGCGTGCGGCCTTTCCCATCGCGCCGCGCAGGGCGTCGTCCCCGATCAGTTCGAGCAGGGCGGCGGCGATGGCGTCGGTGTCTCCCACGGGGACAAGGCGCCCGTCGGCGCCGTCGCTGATGATCTCGCGGGGACCGTGCGGGCAGTCGGTGGAGACCACCGGCAGGCCCGAGCGCATCGCCTCGACGAGCGACATGCCGAAGGACTCCAGCCGCGAAGTGACCACGGCGACCGAGCCCTTGACCCACTCCGACTCGATGGGGTTGGCCGGGCCCATCAGGAACACATGGTTGTACAGGCCCAGTTCCTCGATCAGGGCCCGCAGGGCGCTCTTCTCGTTGCCGCTGGCGTCGCCGCTGCCGTAGATCCGCAGCCGCCAGTCCGGGCGGACGGACACCACCTGCCCGAAGCCCCGGATCAGCAGGTCGAACCGCTTCGTCTCGGTCAGCCGGCCCGCCGCCACGACCCACTTCGCCGTGGTGTCGGAGACTGGCAGACGCGGCTCGGGAACGCTGTTCGGGATGGCGTCGATCCGCAGACCGGGCACGGCCAGCCGGGTGCGGTAGGCGTGCGCGTCGGCCTCGGAGACCGTGGTGACGGCGTCCAGCAGGCCGTAGCGGTAACCGATCTCGCGGCGCAGCAGGGCGTTGTGGCTGTCGAGCGTGAGGTGCTCCTGGCCGACCCGGACCGGGCCGCGCCGCGCCTGGCGGGCGATCTGCACATTGAGTCCTGGCCGGGTCCCGACGATCACGTCGGCCTCCAGGGACTTCAGGTACCCGGCGATCCGTGAGTCCGTGAGCCGGCTGTACTGGCGGTGGCGGTGATCGCCCCGGGGAAAGACGGTGGCCCGCCGGGCGTGGAGCGGATCGTCCCCCGCGTACGACGGGCTGCCCTTGCGCATATCGACGAGATGGCTCATCCGTACGCCGTCGGGGGCGCCCAGGGTCGGCCGGTCGAGATGGCGGAAGACGGAGACGATCTCCACGTCGTGCTGCTCGGCCAGCGTCCCGGCCAGCGTGAAGGTGGTACGGATCGTGCCGCCGATGCCGTAGGCGTTGTGGAGCATGAAAGTAATGTGCATGTCGCCGTCGTGTCCCCCGCGTCGCCGCCGTGTGCCCGGGACCGCGGCACCCCGGCGCCCCCGGTGTCCCGGGGCTCCCCCGCGACTGCCGTGCGAAGGGACTCTACTCGGCGCCCGCCGGCCGCTCCGGCGGAGCCCCGGTCCCGGCCGGGAGCGCCAGCCGGGTGCCGACGGCGAGCCGGTCGGGGTGCGGGCCGACGGTACGGGCGTTGGTCCGGTAGAGCGCGGACCAGCCGCCCCTGACCCGGTGGTGCCTGGCGATGGAGCTGAGGGTCTCGCCGGGCCTCACGACATGGACCCGGCCCGCCGGGTCGTGGAAGCCGTACCGCCTGGAGCAGACCGGCCAGGCCCGCCAGCCCTGGGTGGCGAGGATCCGCTCCGCGACGGTGATCTGCTCCTCACGGGTGGCCAGATCGGCCCGCGGGGCGTAGGCGAGACCGCCGTTCTCGACCCAGGTCGACTGGAGGATCTGGAGCCCGCCGTAGAAGGAGTTGCCGGTGTTGGCGTCCCAGTGGCCACCGCTCTCGCACGCGGCGATACATCCCCAGGGCCGCTGGTCACCGGTGCAGGGCAGCGGCCCGGATGCGCCGGCCCGCGCGGGGACCCCTGCCGCGGGCGGCCGGGCGGCGTGCGCACCGGACGGCGCCAGGGCGATCAGCAGGGCCAGCAGGGCGGCGGGCCACACACGAGGGGTCGGCATCGGGCCACGTTAAGCAGAGCGGATCAGATGATGATCGTGCCGCGCGAAGGACCGCGGCCGCCCCACCCGGTCGGCGGACCAGGCGCCCGTCACCGAAGACAGCCCGGCGCCGCACCCCGGCACTGCCGCCCGGCACTGCCACCCCCGGCGCCCGGCCCATTTCCGTACGCCTTTACGCGTGACCCCGGAAGCCGGTCTCCCGTTGTTCTCTTGTCGGCCGGGAACTGCCCGGCGCACGAACCGAGTTCGAGGAGCCATCCGTGCCGCGCATGCTCGACGTCAGCCAGGACGTACGTGCCGAGATCGGCGACGAAGAAGCCGATCTCCTGCTCGCCGGGGAGAACGCCCCGGGCAGCTACGACTGCACCTCCTGCCGTACCCCCGGAGACTCCGAGCAGGAGCGCACCAGCACGGTGCTGTTCGTCGGCGACGAGACCGCCGTGCTCGCCTTCGCCCACGCCACCTGCATCCCCTCACAGGTCGTGAAGGTCGCCGAGACGCAGCTCCAGGGCGCCGTGCGGAGCATCACGGGCGAGGACGCCGAGCCCCGGCAGCAGGCCCCGCAGTCCCCTCCGGTCGCGGCCGCGCCGGAGCAGGCGGTGCTCGGCATCACCAGCGGTCTCGTGCTGATCCAGGGCGAACTCCACCCGGCGCTGGTCGTCGAGCCGACCGCGCCGGTCGTCCGGCCCGGCTCCACCGGCACGGGCGACGACTTCCTGCAGCTCCTCACCGAGCAGGGCTTCCTGCCCGTCGCCGATCTGGAGCAGGTGCCCCGCGCGCTGCCGGGCTGGTCCGTGCTGCTCGCCATGGGACAGCTGCACGCCATCCTCCAGCCGGGCACCGGCGGCGGCAGCCCGGTCTCCTGGTGGCAGGCGCACCAGCCGCTCCATGTCACCGACGGCTGGCGCACGGCGGCCAACAGGTCGCACACGGTGCTGGTCTTCGCGGCCCCTGCGGGCTCGATCGGACAGCAGGGCCGCGAGGACCTGCTGCGTGACGCGCTGGAGCGGGCCGCCATGCGCGGCGCGCTGGTGGCCGCCGCTCTGCCGCTGGCCGGCACCTGAGAGACCCGATGCCCTTCCCCCCGCCCTCTCCGGCCCGGGGGGTTATCGGCATGTTCGTACGGGAAAATCCGCACTTCTCGCCCGCGTCCCCGCATCCGATGGGCCCCGGGGTCGTTGGCCCCTGTGTGCACCCATACGAGCCGAGCCGCCAGCCGTACCAGACGCCGATCCCCGCGATGCGTCCGTCCCAGGACCCGGCGGGGCCCCGTTCCGCCACACCGATCTACGACGCGCTCTACTCCGAGTACCGCAGATCGTTCCGTACGCTCCCCGGCGACCGGAGCAACGAGGAGCACACCGGCTTCACGGCGTTCGGCACCGGGATGCACGGAAGCGGCACCTACCACGGCGGCAGCGGCGGACAGCGCCCGCCGGAGAACCCCGGGGGCTGGCAGCGGCAGCACAACCCGGGGCACTCCCGGCCCGCGCTGCCGCCCGGCCCGCGCCGGGGTCTCTGACGGGCGGGCCCGTGCGGGGCGGTACCGGACCGACTGCCGGACCGGTGGCACCCGCCGGTCCTGCCGCCCGTCCGGTTACTTCTTGCGGCCGCGCTTCTCGCGCACCCGGACCGAGATGTGGACCGGCGTCCCCTCGAAGCCGAACTCCTCACGGAGCCTGCGCTCGATGAAGCGCCGGTAGCCGGCCTCCAGGAAGCCGGAGGCGAAGAGGACGAAGCGCGGCGGCATCGTCCCGGCCTGCGTGCCGAAGAGGATGCGCGGCTGCTTGCCGCCGCGGACCGGGTGCGGGTGCCCGGCGACGATCTCGCCGAGGAACGCGTTGAGCCTGCCGGTCGGGACCCTGGTCTCCCAGCCCTTGATGGCCGTCTCGATCGCCGGGACCAGCTTCTCCATGTGGCGCCCGGTGCGGGCGGAGACATTGACCCGGGGTGCCCAGGCGACCTGGCCGAGCTCGGTCTCGATCTCCCGCTCCAGGTAGTAGCGGCGCTCCTCGTCGAGGGTGTCCCACTTGTTGAAGGCGAGGACCAACGCCCGGCCGGCCTCGACAGCCATGGTGACGATGCGCTGGTCCTGGACGCTGATGGACTCGGTGGCGTCGATCAGGACGACGGCGACCTCGGCCTTCTCGACGGCGGCGGCGGTGCGCAGCGACGCGTAGTAGTCCGCGCCCTCCTGGAGGTGCACCCGGCGGCGGATGCCCGCCGTGTCGATGAACTTCCAGACGATGCCGCCGAGCTCGATCAGCTCGTCCACCGGGTCGCGGGTGGTGCCCGCCAGTTCGTTGACGACGACCCGGTCCTCCTTCGCGACCTTGTTGAGCAGGGAGGACTTCCCGACGTTCGGACGGCCGATGAGCGCGATCCTGCGCGGGCCGCCCACCGTGGTCCCGAAGGTCTGCGCCGGTGCCTCGGGGAGCGCTTCGAGTACGGCGTCCAGCATGTCGCCGGTACCGCGGCCGTGCAGCGAGGAGACGGGGTGCGGCTCGCCGAGGCCGAGCGACCAGAGCGTGCTGGCGTCGGCCTCGCCGCTCTGCCCGTCGACCTTGTTGGCGCAGAGCACCACGGGCTTGCCCGCCCGGCGCAGCAGCTTCACGACGGCCTCGTCGGTGTCGGTCGCGCCGACCGTCGAGTCGACCACGAAGACCACGGCGTCGGACGCCTCGATGGCGTACTCGGCCTGGGCCGCGACCGAGGCCTCAAGGCCCAGGACGTCCTGCTCCCAACCGCCGGTGTCGACGACCTTGAAGCGGCGGCCTGCCCACTCGGCCTCGTAGGTGACGCGGTCGCGGGTGACGCCCGGCTTGTCCTGGACGACTGCCTCGCGGCGGCCGATGATGCGGTTCACCAGGGTCGACTTGCCGACATTCGGGCGGCCGACGACGGCGAGGACGGGCAGGGGGCCGTGCGAGGCCTCCTCAAGAGCGCCTTCGACGTCTTCGGCGTCGAAGCCCTCTTCCGCGGCGAGCTCCATGAACTCCGCGTACTCGGCGTCGCCGAGCGCTCCGTGGTCGTGCTGGTCGTTCATGAAGTCCGTTCCTCTGTTGCGTCATCGATGGACCGCGGTTGCGCGGTCCACTACTCAAGTCTCGCTCAGCGCCCGGTGAGGCGCCTGGCACTTTCCAGGTGGCCGGTGAGCCGCTGCTGGATCCGTACGGTGGCCTCGTCCAGCGCCTTGCGGGTACGCCGTCCGCTGCCGTCGCCCGCGTCGAAGGGCTCGCCGAACACCACGTCGACCCTGCTGCGCAGCGGCGGCAGCGCCCTGACGAGGCGTCCGGCGCGCTCGGTGCTGCCCAGCACGGCCACCGGGACGATGGGCGCCCCGGCGCGCAGCGCGAAGTACGCGAGTCCCGCGCGCAGCGAGGCGAAGTCGCCCTCGCCCCTGGTGCCCTCGGGGAAGATCCCGAGCACTCCCCCGCCCGCGAGCACCGTGAGCGCGTCCGTGACCGCCGTACGGTCGGCGGTCGTCCGGTCCACCTTCAGCTGACCGATTCCGCGCAGGAACGGGTCGAGAGGACCGGTGAACGCCTCTTTCTTGATCAGGAAGTGCACCGGCCGGGGTGCGGTTCCCATCAGCATGGGTCCGTCGATGTTGTGCGAGTGGTTCACGGCCATGATGACCGGGCCGCTCGCCGGGACCCGCCGCGCGCCCAGGACGCGGGGCCGCCACAGGCCGTACATCAGCCCGATGCCGATGCCCCGCCCGACCGCGGCACCGCGTGGCCCGGGTGGTGTCACCTGGCGGCCCGCTTCTCCTCGACGAGGGTGACGACGCACTCGATGACCTGCTGAAGGGTCAGCTCCGTGGTGTCCACCTCGACCGCGTCGTCCGCCTTGGCGAGGGGCGACGTCTTACGGCTGGAGTCGGCCGCGTCCCGCTTGACCAGGGCGTCCCTGGTGGCGGCGAGGCCGGCGGCCTGGCTGCCCTTGAGCTCGCCGCTGCGGCGGGCGGCCCGCGCCTCGGGGGAAGCGGTCAGGAAGACCTTGAGGTCCGCGTCCGGGAGGACGGTCGTCCCTATGTCGCGGCCCTCGACGACGATGCCGCCCACGGCCGAGGCCGCGATGTCCCGCTGGAGCTCCGTGATACGGGTCCGCACCTCGGGGACCGCGCTCACCGCGCTGACCTTGGCGGTGACCTCCTGGGTGCGGATGGGGCCCGAGGCGTCGGCGCCGTCGACCGTGATGGTCGGGGCGGCCGGGTCGGTGCCCGAGACGATGGAGGGCTTGGCCGACGCGTTGGCGACGGCGGCCGCGTCCTGCACGTCGACCCCGTTGCTGATCATCCACCAGGTGATCGCCCGGTACTGGGCGCCGGTGTCCAGGTAGCTCAGCCCGAGCTTGGCGGCGACCGCCTTCGACGTGCTGGACTTGCCCGTGCCGGAGGGGCCGTCGATGGCGACGATCACTGCTGCCGGGGTGTTCCGGGCGGCGGTTTCCACGGTGACGGGCACCTTCCTGCTTCACGGGCGGTATGTGCGGGACGCCGGTGCGCCCCGCACAAGGTTACTGGCTGGGGCGACCGTCCCGTTACGCCGTCCGGCGGCGGCGCCCCGCCCGGCCTCCGCGGCATGTGCGGGGGCCGCCGCGGGAGGGCGGAACCAGGCCCCCGGCCGAAGCGGACCGCACACCGCTACTGGCGCAGCGACCAGCCGTGCTCCTGGAGCGAGGCGGCGAGTGCGGGGGCCGCGCTCGGCTCCACCATCAGCTGCACCAGACCGGCCTGCTGTCCCGTCGCGTGCTCGATCCGTACGTCCTCGATGTTGACCCCGGCCCGGCCCGCGTCCGCGAAGATCCTGGCCAGCTCGCCCGGCTGGTCGCTGATGAGCACGGCCACGACCTCGTAGGCGGCCGGTGCGGCCCCGTGCTTGCCCGGCACCCGGGCCCGGCCGGCGTTCCCCCGCTTCAGTACGGACTCGATGCCCGTGACCCCGGTGTGCCGCTTCTCGTCGTCGGCCGACTGCAGGGCGCGCAGCGCCCGTACCGTCTCGTCCAGGTCGTCGGCGACGCCGGTCAGGACGTCCGCCACCGGGCCCGGGTTGGCCGAGAGGATCTCCACCCACATCCGGGGGTCGGACGCGGCGATCCTGGTGACGTCCCTGATGCCCTGGCCGCAGAGGCGTACGACCGTCTCGTCGGCCTGCTCCAGGCGGGCGGCGACCATCGAGGAGATCAGCTGCGGTGTGTGCGAGACCATGGCGACGGCCCTGTCGTGTGCCTCGGCGTCCATCACCACCGGCACCGCCCGGCAGAGCGCGACCAGTTCCAGGGCGAGGTTGAGCACCTCGGTCTCGGTGTCCCTGGTCGGGGTGAGCACCCAGGGGCGCCCCTCGAAGAGGTCGGCGGTCGCCGCCAGCGGGCCGGACCGTTCCTTGCCCGCCATCGGGTGGGTGCCGATGTACTGGGCCAGGTCGCAGCCGAGCGCCTCCAGCTCGCGGCGCGGCCCGCTCTTCACACTGGCGACGTCGAGGTAGGCGCGGGCGGCGCCGCGGCCGATCGCGTCGGCCAGGGTGGCCGCGACATGGGCGGGCGGCACGGCGACGATCGCGAGGTCGGCCCGCCCTTCGAGCGGTGCGTCGGTGCCGGCGCCGAGCGAGGCAGCGGTACGGGCCTGGGCCTCGTCGTGGTCGACGAGGTGGACCGTGACGCCCCGGGCCGCGAGGACGAGTGCCGCGGAGGTGCCGACCAGGCCGGTGCCGATGACGAGGGCGGTTCTCACTGGGCGATGTCCTTGCGCAGGGCCCCGGCGGCGCCGAGATAGACATGGGTGATCTCGGACCTGGGCAGATCGCTCTCGATGTGCGCGAGGATCCGCACGACGCGCGGCATGGCCCCGGCGATGTCCAGTTCCTGGGCGCAGATCAGCGGGACGTCCACGATGCCGAGTCCGCGCGCCGCCGCCGCGGGGAAGGCGCTGTGCAGATCGGGGGTGGCGGTGAACCAGATGCTGATGAGGTCGTCGGCGGCGAGCCCGTTGCGCTCCAGGATGGCCGTGAGGAGGGCGGCGACCTGGTCCTCCAGGTGTCCGGCCTCGTCCCGCTCCAGCTGGACCGCTCCCCTGACCGCTCGTACCGCCACGTCCCGCTCCTCGCTCCCGTGAAACCTCCGCCGCGCGTCTGCCGCACCGGCTCCGCCCAGAGTAGTCAGCCGTACGGACATCCGGCCTCCCGCGCCCGCCCTGCGAGACGGGGACGGGTGCGGGGACAGGCCGGGACCGGGGGCAGGCCCGGGGGCCGGACCGGGCGGGCCCGGACCCGGGCCCGCCGGGAAAAGCACTCGGCGGCCCGCCGGACCTCGCCTAAGGGCTGTCCCGCAATCCCTGGCGGGCGCACGACGACAGCTACGGCGCCTCGCCGCGTTGTCGGGACGCCCGAATACATCCAGTATGCGGACGCCCCTCCGCCTTGCGATGCACCGCATCTGACGCCGCGCGCTGATCCACCAGGGATTACGGACAGCCCTTAGCCTCTCGGCATGCAGCTCACCCACGCCGATCTGGTCCGCGACCACACCGTCTACTCCTGTGTGATGGGTTCACGCGCCTTCGGCCTGGCCACCGGGGACAGCGACACGGACCGCCGCGGGGTCTTCCTCGCACCGACCCCGCTGTTCTGGAGCTTCGGTAAACCGCCGACCCATGTGGAGGGCCCGGCGGACGAGCAGTTCTCCTGGGAGCTGGAGCGCTTCTGCGAGCTGGCCCTGCGCGCCAATCCCAACATCCTGGAGTGCCTGCACTCGCCGCTCGTCGAGCACACCGACGCCACCGGCCGCGAACTCCTTTCGCTGCGTGGCGCGTTCCTCTCCCGTGAGGTCCACCGCACCTTCACCCGGTACGCGCTGGGCCAGCGGAAGAAGCTGGCCGCGGACGTACGGCAGTACGGCGCCCCGCGCTGGAAGCACGCGATGCATCTGCTGCGGCTGATGACCGGCTGCCGCGATCTGCTCCGTACCGGCGAGCTGGTGATCGGTGTCGGTGACGCCCGGGAGCCGCTGCTCGCCGTCCGGCGGGGCGAGGTGGCCTGGCCGGAGATCGAGCGGCGGATGTCCCGCCTCGCCGACGAGACCGAACAGGCCGCAGCCCGCACCCCGCTGCCGGCGGAACCGGACACCGCCCGGGTCGGGGACTTCCTCTTCCGGACCCGCCGGGACTCGGCGCTCCGGCCGGAGCGGCCCGCCACGCGGTGACCGCTCGGGTGTCCCGGCGGGAGCGGCCCTCCGCTCAGTGACCGCTCGGGTGTCCCAGCCCAGGCATCCCGGCCCAGGTGTCCGGCCCAGGTGTCCCGGCTCAGGTGTCCCAGAGCGCCCCGAGCGCCAGCAGTTCGCCCTGGTACTCGATCCGCTCCGCCCACTCCCGGGGCCAGGCGCCGGGGCCGAGGCGGGCACCCGCGAAGGCCCCCGCCAGACAGGCGATCGAGTCCGAGTCGCCCTGGGTGCAGGCCGCCCTGCGCACCGCCAGGAGCGGTTCGTCCGGGAAGAGCAGAAAGCAGAGCAGCGCGGTGGCGAGGGCTTCCTCCGCGATCCAGCCGTCCCCCGTGGCCAGGCAGGGGTCCGTCTCGGGCGAGGGTGTGCGCAGTGCCGCCACGAGCCGGTCCAGGGCGGCGAGGCAGTCGTCCCAGCCGCGCGCCATGAAGTGGGCGGGGGTCGCGTCCCCGGCGTCCTGCGCGTACGCCCAGAGGCCGCCGAGCCACCGCTCGTGGTAGCGGGTGCGGTTCTCGATGGCGTACGAGCGCAGCTGTCCGGCAAGACCGGTCGGCTCGGCCCCCTGCGCCAGCAGGAACACGGCGTGGGCGGTCAGATCGCTCGCGGCCAGCGCCGTGGGGTGGCCATGGGTGAGGGCCGACTGCAACTGGGCTGCTCCCGCCCGCTGTTCGGTGCTCAGTCCGGGTACGAGACCGAGCGGCGCGACCCGCATATTGGCTCCGCACCCCTTGGAGTGCACCTGACTGGCCTGCTGCCAGGGCCGGTCGCTGTCGAGGAGCCCGCAGGCGGTCAGGCAGGTGTTCCCGGGCGCCCGGTTGTTCTCGGGCGAGTGGTACCAGCCGACGAACTCCTGCCGGACCGCGGGCTCCATCGCCGAAGGTTCGAGCACCCCGCGGTCCATGACGGTCCGCAGGGCCCGGCCCAGCGCGAGGGTCATCTGGGTATCGTCGGTGACCAGGGCGGGGCGGGGCAGCTCCATCTCCCGCCAGGGCCCGCACGCGGCGAGGATGGACGGTACGTCGTCGAACTCGGTGGGGAAGCCCAGGGCGTCCCCGATGGCGAGTCCGGTGAGGGCTCCTGTGGCGGCCCGGCTGGTGGCGGTGGCTGTTCGGCCGGTACGGCTGACGGTGCTCATTCTGGTCGTCCTTCCGGGCGCAGCAGAGGTGGGTGCAGAGCGGTGGCGGGGCCCGCCCGGTAGAGGGCGGCCGGTTTGCCCCGGCCGCCCGTCAGCCGCGCGGCGCCCGGCACGGGTTCGACGAAACCCGGGCTGGCGAGTACCTTGCGGCGGAAGTTGGGGCGGTCGAGCACGGTGCCCCAGACCGTCTCGTACACCTGCTGGAGCTCGCCGAGGGTGAATTCCGGCGGGCAGAAGGAGGCGGCGAGGCAGCTGTACTCGATCCTGGCGCCGATCCGGCGGTGGGCGTCGGCCAGGATCCGGGTGTGGTCGAAGGCGAGCGTGCGCTCCGTGCGGGCCGGCATCCACTGGGCGTGGGCCGCGTCACCGCCGCTCCGCGGCTCCGGCAGATCCGGTACGAGCGCGGCGTACGCGACGGAGACGACCCGCATCCTGGGGTCGCGGCGGGGTTCGCTGTACGTCCGCAGCTGCTCCAGATGGAGCGCGGCGGCCGTCTCCCCGGACAGACCGGTCTCCTCGGCCAGTTCGCGCCTGGCGGCCTCGTCGGCCGACTCGTCGGGCCGGACGAATCCGCCGGGAAGCGCCCAGGCGTCCCGGTACGGCGACTCACCCCGGCGTATCAGCAGGACGTGCAGCGCCCCGTCCCTGACCGTGAAGACGGCCAGGTCGACGGCGACCGCGAACGGCGTGAAGGCGTAGGGGTCGTAGGGCTGGTGTTCCTCCATGCGCGGCCCCCTCCGGCCCTGCCGGTGCCCGGCCTCCCGGAGATCCGGTCCACCCCCGTGGGCCCGGTTCGCCGGGCGGACGCGCACCCGCCGCCCTCCCCTTCGGGGGGCTTTAATGGTCGCTCTGACTATAAAGCAGCCGGCGAGCCGGTACAAGAGAGAAGCGGGCCGGTACAAGAGAACCCGGCCCCCGCACGGAGCGGGGACCGGGTTCCGGAGGTGTCCGGTGCCGCGGTTACAGACCGACTTCCCTCATCAGCATGCCGACCTCGGTGTTGGTGAGGCGGCGCAGCCAGCCGGACTTCTGGTCGCCCAGCGCGATCGGGCCGAAGCTGACCCGTACCAGCTTCTCGACCGGGAAACCGGCCTCGGCCAGCATCCGGCGGACGATGTGCTTGCGGCCCTCGTGGAGGGTCACCTCGACCAGGTAGTTCTTGCCGGTGTTCTCGACGACGCGGAAGTGGTCGGCGCGTGCGTACCCGTCCTCCAGCTCGATCCCGTCCTTCAGGCGCTTGCCGAGATCGCGCGGCAACGGGCCCTGGATCGCGGCGAGATAGGACTTCTTCACGCCGTACCGGGGGTGGGTCAGCCGGTGGGCCAGCTCGCCGTGGTTGGTGAGCAGGATGATGCCCTCGGTCTCGGTGTCGAGACGGCCCACGTGGAACAGCCGCGTCTCGCGGTTGTTGACGTAGTCGCCCAGGTTCTGGCGGCCGTCCGGGTCCTCCATCGAGGAGACGACACCGGCCGGCTTGTTCAGCGCGAAGAACAGGTACGACTGGCTGGCGACCGTGAGTCCGTCGACCTTGATCTCGTCCTTCGGCAGGACCCGGCGGCCCTGCTCCATGACGATCTCGCCGTTGATCTCGACCCTGGCCTGGTCGATCAGCTCCTCACAGGCGCGACGCGAGCCCATACCGGCCCTGGCCAGCACCTTCTGCAGGCGCTCGCCCTCCTCCTCAGCACCGGGGAAGGTCTTGGGCGTCTTCACCTGCGGCCTGTTGTGCCGCTCCCGGTTGCGCTCCTCGATCCTGGCGTCGAGCTCGCGCGGCCGCGAGGTCTCCCGCTGGCCGTGCGGGCCGCGGCGCGGGGGCTGGCCCTGCGTGCTCTTCTTCGGGCCGCCCTTGGCACCGCCGCGCGCCGCCGCGCCCCGGCTGCCGCCGGACTTGCCGCCCGTACCGCCCGGCTTGCCACCCGTACCGCCCGGCTTGCCACCGGCGGCGGGGCGGCCCCGGCCGCCACCCGCGGGCTTGCGGCCCTGGTCGTCGGAGGAACCCGTGCCGACGTCGTAACGCCGCTCCTCGGGGCGGGGGCGGCGCGGGCGCTCCTCCTGCTTGTCGCCTCGCCCTCCGGCGCCGCCGGCCCCGCCGGACGTCCGACGGGGCGGCTTCCCGCCCGCACCACGGTTGTCCCGGCTGCCGGTTCCGCTGTTCCTGCCGTTGCTTCGCATCAAAGTTCCGTCTTGTCGTCTGCGTCGGTGTCCGGACCGTCCGGTGCATCCGGATCGAACGACGGCACACCTTCTTGTGTCTCGGCCTCGATCGCATCCGCCTCCGGGAGGAAGGACGCGAGCTCCGGGAGCTCGTCCAGGCCGCGCAGGCCCATCCGCTCCAGAAAGTAGTTCGTCGTCCTGTACAGGATCGCACCTGTTTCGGGTTCCGCGCCCGCCTCCTCCACCAGACCCCGCTGCAGGAGGGTCCGCATGACCCCGTCACAGTTGACCCCGCGGACCGCGGAGACCCGGGACCTGCTGACCGGCTGGCGGTAGGCGACCACCGCGAGGGTCTCCAGGGCGGCCTGGGTGAGCCGGGCCTGCTGCCCGTCCAGGACGAAGCTCTCGACGGCCCCCGCGTACTCGGGCCGGGTGTAGAACCGCCAGCCGCCCGCGACGAGCCGCAGGTCGAAGCCGCGCCCCTGGACGGTGTACTCGTCGGAGAGTTCACGCAGCGCGTCGGCGATCTCGCGCCGGGACCGGTCCAGGACCTTGGCCAGGTGTTCTTCGGTGGCCGGTTCGTCGACGACCATGAGCACCGCTTCGAGTTCGGGCTTGAGATCGCTCACGCCGTCTCCTCCACCACTTGATCGAATTCGTCGGTCACGACGGGCTCGGCGCCGTCGCCGCCGGTCCAGCGCACCAGCAGTTCACCGAGCGCCTCGGGCTGGTCGAGGGCGACCGCCTTCTCCCGGTAGAGCTCCAGCAGGGCGAGGAAGCGGGCGACGACGGTGAGGGTGTCGGCCGCGTCCTCGGTGAGGGTGTGGAAAGTCACCTCGCCGCAGGAGCGCAGCCGGGCCACCACGATCTCGGCCTGCTCCTGTACGGAGACCAGCGGGGCATGGATGTGGTCGACGTAGATCTGCGGTCTGGCCTTCGGCTGCATCGCCTTCACGGCGAGCTTCGCGAAGCCCACGGCGCCGATGCTGATCACGACGTCGGGGAGCAGCGCCGCGTGGTGCGGCTCCAGGCCCACGGTCCGCGGATACCGCTTGCCCTCGGCCTCGAACCGCGCGCCGAAGATGTCCGCGATCTGCTTGTACGCGCGGTACTGGAGCAGCCGGGCGAAGAGCAGGTCCCGGGCTTCGAGCAGCGCGAGGTCGGCCTCGTCCTCGATCTCGGCGGCGGGCAGCAGCCGGGCCGCCTTCAGGTCGAGGAGGGTGGCGGCGACCACCAGGAACTCGGTGGTCTGGTCCAGGTCCCACTCGGCGCCCATGGCCCGGATGTGCGCCATGAACTCATCGGTGACCTTCGACAGCGCGATCTCGGTGATGTCGAGCTTGTGCTTGGAGATCAGCTGGAGCAGGAGGTCGAAGGGCCCCTCGAAATTGGTGAGGCGCACCGTGAACCGGCCGTCGCCCGGCTCGTCGGGACCACCACCGGGCCCGGACGGACGCCCCTGCGCCACCGGCGGTTCCGGCATCCCGGAAGGTTCCGGCGCCCCGGTGGGTTCCGGCGCCCCGGTGGGCCCGGGCGCCCCGGGCTCCAGGGCCTCGGGAGCCTCCGGCACCTGGGCGGGGACCGACGCCTCGGCGGGCTCCATCACCACAGCGGGGTCCGGCCCCTCCGTGGGCTCCGGCACCTCGGCCGGGTCCAACTCCCCGGCGGGCTCCGGCACGACAGCACGGTCCAGCACCCCGGCGGGTTCCGGCGTCTCCGCGGGTTCCAACACCTCCGCGGCGTCCGGCACTTCGGGAGCCTCCCGCGCCCCGGCCCCTGGCAGGGCCGCAGGCACGGCCCCGGGCGTCCCGGCGGGCTCCGGGGCCTCCTGCCGTACGGACGGCGCCCCGGGGCCGCGCCCCCGGGCGCGGCGGCGGGTCGGAGCTGGGTCGTCGGCGGCAGACATCGCGGTCCAGGGTACGGAAGGACGGGCGCGGCGGGATCACCGCCGCGCAGCCGCTCAGCGTCCGCGCAGCCGCCGTACGAGAATGCTGGCGTCGCCGCGCGACTCCAGGTCGGCGAGGACCACGGCGACCGCCTCCCGGACGATGCGCCCGCGGTCCACGGCGAGGCCGTGTTCCCCGCGCAGCACGAGGCGCGCGTGTTCGAGGTCCATCAGCTCTTCGGCCGAGACATAGACCGTGATCTTCTCGTCGTGCCGCTCACGCCCGGTGGGCCGCCGGTTGGCGCCCCGGCCGCCGCCCCGGCGGCGCTGCTGGCCCACCGGTGCGGCGGGCGCACCCATGGGCCGCGCCTCCTGCGGTCTGCGGCCGGCGGCCGTCTCCGCGTCGGCGGTCCTGCTGCGGGACTCGGCGGTCTCCGCCGCCGCGGTGGAGTGCTCCGCCGCGGCGGACCCGGCCCGCTCGGCGGGCGGCGCGGCCGGTGTCACCGGGTCGCTCTCACCCGCGGGCCCCGGGACCCGGGCCTCGCCGTTGGCCGGCCTCCGCGGGGACGACGACTGGAGCGCTGTCCCCCCGGTCGTACGGAACAGCTCGTCGGCTCCCGGCAGACTCACTCGGCGTGACACCGGGCGAGCACCTCCCTGGCGAGCTGGCGGTAGGCGGCGGCGCCGACCGAGTTGGAGGCGTACGTCGTGATGGGCTCACCGGCGACGGTGGTCTCCGGGAAGCGCACGGTCCTGCCGATGACTGTGTGGTACACGTGATTGTCGAAGGCTTCGACCACCCGCGCGAGTACCTCACGGCTGTGCACGGTGCGGGAGTCGTACATCGTGGCCAGGATCCCGTCGAGCTCCAGGTCGGGGTTGAGGCGCTCCTGGACCTTCTCGATGGTCTCGGTCAGCAGGGCGACCCCGCGCAGCGCGAAGAACTCGCACTCCAGCGGCACGATGACCTTGTGCGCGGCCGTCAGCGCGTTCACGGTCAGCAGACCGAGCGAGGGCTGACAGTCGATCACGATGTAGTCGTAGTCCTGCATCAGCGGCTTGAGCGCGCGCTGCAGCGTGGACTCGCGGGCGACCTCGCTGACGAGCTGCACCTCGGCGGCCGACAGGTCGATGTTGCTGGGCAGCAGGTCCATGTTGGGCACCGCTGTCTTGAGCAGCACCTCGTCCGCCGCCATGCCCCGCTCCATGAGCAGGTTGTAGACGGTGAGGTCGAGCTCCATCGGGTTCACGCCGAGACCGACGGAGAGCGCGCCCTGCGGGTCGAAGTCGACCAGCAGCACCCGCCGTCCGTACTCCGCGAGGGCGGCGCCCAGGTTGATGGTCGACGTGGTCTTGCCCACGCCGCCCTTCTGGTTGCACATCGCGATGATCTTGGCGGGACCGTGGTCGGTCAGCGGTCCTGGGATCGGGAAGTACGGCAGCGGCCGTCCGGTCGGGCCGATCCGCTCGCGGCGCTGACGGGCAGCGTCCGGGGCGAGCGTGGCCGCGTACTCCGGGTCGGGCTCGTACTCGGCGTCGGGGTCGTAGAAGTGACCCTCGGGTACCTCGTTGTAGACGGCGAGATGGGTGGTCGAATCGCCACTCCGGTCGCCGGCCCTGGCGTTCACGTGTAGGCCGTCCATACTCTGGTGGGCTGTCGTCATGTGCGGGTGGGTCTGGTGGCTCGCGGAGGTGCGGACAGCGACGGAGCCGACAGCCTCGCGCCCCGCAGGGCCGTGGCCCCGAGCAGGCGTTCCTGATCGACCACCCCCGGGAGTAAATGTCGACTCATTCACAAGTCGTCTTACCTCCTTGGACGTGACCAGGAAACTTTATCGATAGGTCAGCGTGGCACCATGCCGACGATGGGCGACTCTATGGCGTGTCACCGGTCCGCAGCAACACAATCCGCCGGACCCGGCCCGATGTGTCGGCAACGGAACACCCCGGTGTCAAGGGCGTACGGGGATCACTCGGCGGGTTTCACGGGTGTACGAATCGGCTAAAGGGTTACGTTCACGGCGAGTTGAACGAGGGGCGCAAAGGGGGCAGACGCGCAACCGGCCGGACCTCGGCGAGCAAGGTCCGGCCGGTTGCGTGAGATTGACGACGCCTGTTGACGGGTCAGCCGAGCAGGGTGCCCAGTTCGGTGTGGGGAAGACCGAGGTCCTCGGCGACGGAGCGGTAAACGACCTGCCCGTCATGCGTGTTGAGGCCCAGCGCGAGCGCCGGATCCCGGCGCAGGGCGTCCTCCCAGCCCCGGTTAGCGAGCTCCACGATGTACGGGAGCGTCGCGTTGGTGAGGGCATAAGTCGACGTACTCGGCACTGCACCCGGCATATTCGCCACACAGTAGAACACCGAGTTGTGGACCTGGAACGTCGGCTCGGCGTGCGTGGTCGGTCGTGAGTCCTCGAAGCAGCCGCCCTGATCAATCGCAATGTCGACAAGTACACTTCCGGGCTTCATCTTGGCGACGAGCGCGTTGGTGACGAGCTTCGGCGCCTTGGCACCGGGGATGAGCACGGCGCCGATGACGAGGTCGGCTGCGACGACCGCCTTCTCCAGCTCGAACGCGTTGGAGACGATCGTCTGCACCTTGGTGCCGAAGATCCTGTCGGCCTCGCGGAGCTTGTTGATGTCCTTGTCCAGCAGGGTGACGTGGAAGCCCATACCGATGGCGATCTGGGTGGCGTTCCAGCCGGAGACACCGCCCCCGATGACGACCGCCTCGCCCGCCGCCGTACCGGGCACACCGCCGGGCAGCACACCGCGGCCGCCCGCCGAGCGCATCAGGTGGTACGCGCCGACCTGCGGGGCGAGCCGGCCGGCCACCTCGGACATCGGGGCGAGCAGCGGCAGCTGGCGTCCGGCCGTCTCGACCGTCTCGTACGCGATGGCGGTGGTGCCGGACTCCAGGAGGGCGTCCGTGCAGGCGCGGGAGGCGGCGAGGTGCAGATAGGTGAAGAGCGTCTGGTCCTTGCGGAGCCGGTGGTACTCCTCGGCGATCGGCTCCTTGACCTTGAGCAGCAGATCGGCGGTGGCCCACACCTCGTCGGCGGTGGGGAGGATGCGCGCCCCCGCGGCCATGTACTCCTCGTCGGTGATCGCCGAGCCGATACCGGCGCTCTGCTCGATGACGACCTGATGTCCGTGGCGCACCAGCTCGTGCACGCCTGCCGGGGTGATGGCCACCCGGAACTCGTTGTTCTTGACCTCGCGGGGGATGCCGACCAGCACGTCGATCACGGTCCTTGAATCTGGGGGGTGATGTTCTGGAGATGACGCACATATCCGGCTATGCACAGCAGAGCTGGCGGCATCCCGGATGGACGCGACGAAAACCAGTGTTAATGAAGGACTTCGTACTGTCTAGCCTTCCAAAGCAATAATCTTCAGTCGAGCAACCACGGATTTCGTAGGCAAATCCTCAATCGGCCAGCAATCTCTCAGCCGAACCGCGGTGCAGTCGCGCGGCCGCGGCGTCGCCCAGTCGCTCCAGGGTGTCGGCGAGCCGCATATGCAGCGCCGCCTGAAGCCGCACGTCATCGGCGCGCCGCGCCCACTCCACCGCCTCCGTGCAGGTGCGGAGCGACTCCTCGGGCCGGCCCGCGTACTCCTGCACCCGGGCCACCTCGCTGAGCGCCCGCGCCTGGGCGGGCAGGTCCCCGGTGCGGCGGTAGCCGGCCACCGCGGCCCGCCAGCTGCGCAGCGCGTCGGTGTAGTGCCCCGCATAGGTGTGGACGGCCCCCAGCCGTCCGTGGAGCCGGGACTCGTCCGCCAGTTCCCCGCGCGCCTGCCGCTGGGCGAGCGCCCGCCCGTACCAGTCGCAGGCCCGCTGCCAGTCCCCCAGCTCCTGGTAGGCGCCGCCGACGGATTCCGTCGCCCGGCCGGTCGCGTACGGGTCGTTCGCCCTGCGCCCCGCGTCCAGTGCGGCCCGGTAGCGGGTCAGCGCCTCCCGGGTGCGGCCGGTCCTCGCGTCGAGATCGGCGAGGTTGAGCAGCGCCGCCGCCTGTTCCCGGTGCAGCCCGCGCCGCTCGGCGACACCGAGGACCAGCTGGTGGAGTCCGTACAGCTCGGCGGCCGCCGCCTCGGCGCCGCGGTGCGCGGTCAGGGCCCGTACGAAGGCGGCGACCAGCCGCCGGGCCAGCGTGTCCAGCTCACCGTCCGCGACGGCCAGCCGTGCGCTCGCGAGCAGCGCGGGTTCCCGCAGCCGGAGCCACTCGGCGGCGGCCGGGGCGTTCGGGAAGCGCAGCGTGCGGGGCAGCCCGGCCAGCTTCCTGCGGGACGGCGAGCCGTCCGGGTCGGTCACCGCCCGGCAGGACTGGAGCAGCCGTACGGTCCGTTCGAGCAGCCGGGCCCTGGCCAGCTGGATCTCGGCGGGCCGGTCGTGGTCCTCCGTCAGCGCACGGAGCAGCGGGGCGAGACAGCCCGGCACCTCGTACTGTCCCTGCGGGCAGGCGTGCAGCAGCCCGAGCCCGGCGAAGTCCTCCAGGGTGGAGTGGGCCGCGGACACCGAGCAGCCGGCCAGCGCCGACGCCGTATGCGCGTCGGCCAGTCCCGCGGGGGCGAGGGCGAGGAGCCGCAGTATCCGGGCGGCCGGCTGCGGGAGCGAGGCGTACACGAACCGGAAGGCGCGGGCCAGCGGGCGGGCGGCCGCGGGCTCGTCGGGTCCTTCGGGCATGTTCCGCAGCTGCTGGGCGACGTCCGCGACCGACAGCTTGGGCCGGGCGGCGAGCCAGCCGCCGAGGAGCACCAGGGCCGCGGGCTGCCCGCCGCACTCCTCGGCGAGCGCCTCGGCGGTCCGCGGGTCGACGGTGATGCGGACCGCGCCTGCGAAGCGGCCCAGCAGTCCGACGGCCGATGCCGTGTCCAGACCGCCGAGCGTGCAGGGTCTGACGTCGGGGATGCCGGTCAGCGGACCGGTGGAGACGGCGACCACCAGGGAGCGCGAGACATCGGGGAGGAACGGGTCGACCTGTCCGGCGTCGGCCGCGTCGTCCAGGACGAGCAGTACCCGGCGCCTGGCCAGGGCCTCGCGCACCAGCGCGGCGAGGTCGTCGTCGGCGGCGCCGGCCGGGGCCGGGACCCCGAGCGCGCCCAGCAGCAGACGTGCGGTGTCCCCCGCGGGCACCGGGTCGCCGCCGGATGTGGTGAGCCGGGCGGTCAGCACCCCGTCCGGGTAGTCGGCGGTGAGCTGTCCGGCCAGTTCGGCGGCGAGCGCGCTGCGTCCCGATCCGGGCTTTCCCGCGATGAGCAGCACCCGGGGGCGAGCGCCCTTGCGGCCGGCCAGGGTGTCCAGGCCCGCCCGGGCGATGTCGGCCCGGAGCGCCTTCAACTCCCTCTGCCTGCCGAAGAAGTGACTGCCCGTCCGGTCTGATGCCGATGTCGTGACCCGGTCGACCGCATCCACCGCCTGATCCGTCACGGGCTCGCTCCGTCCGCCTGCACACCGGCCCGCCGGGGGCCCGGACGGGACGGTGCCGAGCGTAGTTCAGATGGCCGGACGAACCAGGCGGGGCGGGGCGGAGACCATAGGCATGTCCCTCAATCGGGTCAGCCGATCATCACACCAGCAATCGGAGGGCTCGGGGCCTCCGCGACGGGTTCTACGCCTCGAAGGGGCGGGCCGGCCAGGGGGCGTCGGCCGGGCGCAGCGCGTCCAGTCCTTCGCCGTTCAGCGCGGCGGTGAACGCCAGGATCCCCACGACCAGGCAGGTGTTGTGCAGTTCCCCGGCGAGCGCGCCCCGGACCAGCTCCGCGGGCTCGACCCGGGCGTGTTCCATGTCGGCCTCCTCCTCCGAGACCTCGAAGCGCGCGCCCTCGGCCTCGGAGACCTGACGGGCCAGGAAGATCCGTACGGCTTCGTCGCAGCCGCCGGGCGTCGGGTAGACATCGGCGAGTACCCGCCAGTCCTCGGCCTTGACGTGCGCCTCCTCGTACAGCTCGCGCTGCGCGGCGTGCAGCGGGTTCTCGCCGGGGATGTCGAGCAGCCCCGCCGGGATCTCCCAGAGCTTCTGGCGTACGGGGTGGCGGTACTGGCGCAGGACGATGACCTTGCCTTCGTCGTCCAGGGCGAGGACGGCCACCGAGCCGGGGTGGACCTGGTAGTCGCGGTGTACGACCGTGCCGTCGGGCATCACCACGTCGTCGGTGCGGACGCTGGTCTTGTTCCCGGTGAAGGGGGTGGTGGTCGCCGTGACCTGCCACTCCTCGGCGGTGTCCCTGATGGCCATGGAAGCGTCCTCTCAAAAGCGGAAACCGGGGCGGGGGTCATGAGATCCCCGCCCCGGCCAACGGTAACGCCCGGGTGTGACGCCCGTGTCCGCGTACCGCCCGGCGGCTACTTGCCCGTCTTGCGCGCCACGGCGGCCTTGACCAGGCCCGCGAAGAGCGGGTGCGGCCGGGTGGGGCGGGAGCGCAGTTCCGGGTGGGCCTGGGTGGCGACCAGGTAGGGGTGCACCTCGCGCGGGTACTCGACGTACTCGACGAGCTTGTTGTCCGGGGAGGTGCCCGAGAAGACCAGGCCCGCCTTGGTCTCCAGCTCGGCGCGGTAGGTGTTGTTGACCTCGTAGCGGTGGCGGTGGCGCTCCTCGACGTAGGGCTGGTCCTCGTACGCCTCACGGACGAGCGAGCCCTCGGCGAGCTTCGCCGGGTAGAGGCCGAGCCGCATGGTGCCGCCCAGGTCGCCCGCGCCCTCGACGTAGGCCAGCTGCTCCTCCATCGTGGAGATCACCGGGTGGCCGGTGACCGCGTCGAACTCGGTGGAGTTGGCGTCGGGGATGTCCGCGATGTTCCGCGCCGCTTCGATGACGATGCACTGCAGACCCAGACAGAGACCGAGCAACGGGATCCGGTTCTCACGGGCGTACTGGATCGCGCCGACCTTTCCGTCCACACCGCGCTCACCGAAGCCGCCCGGGATACAGATCGCGTCGACGTCACCGAGCTGCTTCTTCGCGGCGGCCTGGGTCCGGCAGTCGTCGGACGTGACCCACTTGACCTTCACCCGGGCCCGGTTGGCGAAGCCGCCCGCCCGGATGGCCTCGGTGACCGAGAGATAGGCGTCGGGCAGGTCGATGTACTTGCCGACCAGAGCCACGGTGACCTCGTGGTCGGGGTTGTGGACACGGTCCAGCAGGTCGTCCCAGACGGTCCAGTCGACATCGCGGAACGGCAGGTCGAGCTTGCGCACGACATAGGCGTCCAGGCCCTCGGTGTGCAGCACCTTCGGGATGTCGTAGATCGACTTGGCGTCGACACAGGCGACCACGGCGTCCTCGTCGACATCGCACATCAACGAGATCTTGCGCTTGATCGCGGTCGGCACCTCACGGTCGGCCCGCAGCACGATCGCGTCCGGCTGGATACCGATGTTGCGCAGGGCCGCGACGGAGTGCTGGGTGGGCTTGGTCTTCAGCTCGCCCGACGGGCCGATGTAGGGCAGCAGCGAGATGTGCACCACGAACACGTTGTCCCGGCCCACCTCATGGCGGACCTGGCGGACGGTCTCCAGGAACGGCAGCGACTCGATGTCGCCCACCGTTCCCCCGACCTCGGTGATGACGACGTCGACGTCCTCCGTGGCCATCCGGCGGATACGGTGCTTGATCTCGTTGGTGATGTGCGGGATGACCTGCACGGTGTCACCGAGGTACTCGCCGCGCCGCTCCTTGGCGATGACCGTGGAGTAGACCTGACCGGTGGTGACGTTCGCGGAACCGTCGAGATCCACGTCGAGGAAACGCTCATAGTGGCCGATGTCCAGGTCCGTCTCAGCGCCGTCGTTGGTGACGAACACCTCGCCGTGCTGGAACGGGTTCATCGTGCCCGGGTCGACGTTCAGGTACGGGTCGAGCTTCTGCATCGTGACGCGCAGGCCGCGGGCCTTGAGGAGCGCACCGAGACTGGAGGCGGTCAGCCCCTTGCCGAGCGAGGATGCGACACCCCCGGTGACGAAGATGTGCTTGGTCGTCGCGGATGCTGAGTTGCGGGCCTGCATGGCCAAGAGGGGGCTCCCGTGGTCGCGATCTGGAGTGCGTGCCGACACGGGGCCCGGAGACTTCCGGGGGTGCCGTCGCTGCGGTTCGGGGCGTGATGACCACCGGTCCACGGGCCACCAGGGTATCAGCGACCGCGAGAGGCTGCTTCCGGCCACGCACCGCGCCGACTCCGCCACGCACAGCTCAGGCTTCACGGGAAGGTCATCATCCGGTCACCCAACACTCACCCGTTCAGCGCAGTCGCGTTGCCGGGCGGGTCATGCGGATCACCTGGGTGCGTCGTATCCTGCTCGGACACTCGCTGCCGAGGCGGCCGGAAACGGCACCACCCCCGCCCGTTCTCCGGAACGAGCGCCCGCCAGCGCTTATTCAAAAAGCCCCTGACTGCAACACAAGCGCCCCGAGGGGCGACGTGGCCGTTCGACTGGAGATTGCACGTGGCCGGGCGCATCGAGGATTACGCACTCATCGGAGACATGCAGACCGCCGCCCTGGTCTGCCGGGACGGGACGGCCGACTGGCTGTGCCTTCCCCGCTTCGACTCGCACGCCGTCTTTGCCGGACTGCTGGGAACCGAGGAGAACGGTTTCTGGCGGCTCGGCCCCGCACATGCCGCTTCGGCATGCCCGCCGGCCGCCGACCGGCGCCGCTACCGCGGGGATTCACTGATCCTCGAATCGGAGTGGGACACGCCGCGCGGCACCGTCCGTGTGACGGATTTCATGCCGCCCCGTGACGGCGCACCCCAGCTGATCCGGATCGTGGAAGGGGTGAGCGGGCGCGTCCCGATGCGCTCCACCCTCCGCATGCGGTTCAGCTACGGGCGGGTGACGCCCTGGGTCCACAAGGTGGACGGGCGGACCGTCGCCGTCGCCGGGCCCGACTCGGTCTGGCTGGACACCTCGGCCGAGACCTACGGCGAGGACCTGACGACGTACTCCGACTTCACCGTCGGACCGGGCGACAGAGTCGCCTTCACCATCAGCTGGGAGCCGTCGCACAAGGCCCCGCCCGCGCTGCCCGAGCCGGAGAACTCGCTGGAGGCGACCGAGGACTTCTGGCGCGACTGGGTCGACCAGTGCACGTACCACGGCCCCTACCGCGAGGCCGTGGTCCGCTCGCTGATCACCCTCAAGGCGCTCACCTACGCGCCGACCGGCGGCATCGTCGCCGCCCCGACAACCTCACTGCCCGAGGACATCGGCGGCTCGCGGAACTGGGACTACCGCTACACCTGGCTCCGCGACGCGGCCATCACGCTCTCGTCGCTGCTGCGCACCGGCTACCGCGAGGAGGCCCGAGCCTGGCGCGAGTGGCTGCTGCGGGCGGTCGCGGGCGACCCGGAGAACCTGCAGATCATGTACGGGATCGCCGGCGAGCGCGAGCTCGGTGAGGCGGAGCTGGACTGGCTGCCGGGGTACGAGAACTCGGGCCCCGTCCGGGTGGGCAACGGCGCGGCCGGACAGCTCCAGCTGGATGTGTACGGCGAGGTCACCGAGGCCCTGCACCTCGCGCATATGACCGGTCTGGCCCGCAGCGACTACGCGTCGCTGCTCCAGATCAAGCTGATCCGGTACCTGGAGGACCACTGGGACCAGCCGGACGAGGGCATCTGGGAGGTGCGCGGACCGCGCCGCCACTTCGTGCACTCCAAGGTGATGGCCTGGGTCGCTGTCGACCGGACCATCAAGCTGATCGAGTCCGGGGACGCCGAGGGACCCGTCGAGCGCTGGCGCGAGCTGCGCGACGACATCCACCGCGATGTCTGCGAGCGGGGTTACGACCCGGAGCGCAACACGTTCACGCAGTCGTACGGCTCGAAGGAACTGGACGCCTCCCTGCTGCTCATCCCGCAGATGGGGTTCCTGCCGCCGGACGACAAGCGGGTCATCGGCACCGTCGAGGCCATCCAGCGCGAGCTGTCCACGCCGGACGGCTTCGTCCTGCGCTATCCGACGACGGGCGGCTCGGCGGGCGTCGACGGCCTGGAGGGCGACGAGGGCGCCTTCCTCGCCTGCTCGTTCTGGCTCGCCGACGACCTGGCGATGATCGGGCGGGTGGACGAGGCGCGCAAGCTCTTCGAGAAGCTGCTCGGGCTCCGCAACGACCTCGGGCTGCTCGCCGAGGAGTGGGACCCGCGGCTCCAGCGGCAGGTGGGCAACTTCCCGCAGGCCTTCAGCCATGTGCCGCTGATCGACACTGCGCTGCGGCTCACGGCCTCGGGGGCGTACGGAGGGTGACCTGCGGCCGGGGGCCCACGGAGGGTGACCTGCGGCCGGACGGCTTCCGGTAGCGTCCGGCCCATGGAGAACCAGGGCGGGATCACGGTGCAGCGGGCGCTTGAGCTGCCGGGACTGCGCGGTGGGCTGCCCGAGGTCGTCGCGGGCGCCGACCGGCTCACCCGTACCGTCCGGTGGGTGCACGCGGGCGAGGTGCCGAACATCGCCTCGCTGCTCAAGGGCGGCGAGCTGCTGCTCACCACGGGGCTGGGGCTCGGTACCCGCCCCGCCGAGCAGCGGGCGTTCGTACGCCGCCTCGCCGACCGCGGTATCGCCGCCCTGGTGGTGGAGCTCGGGCCGCGTTTCTCGCGGCTGCCTTCGACGCTCGTGGAGACCGCGCGGGCGGCGGGGCTGCCGCTGGTCCAGCTGCACCGCGAGGTGCCCTTCGTCTCGGTGACGGAGGAGGTGCACACCGAGATCGTCAACGGTCACTACGCCCTGGTGCAGCGCGCCGACGAGGTGCACCGGCGGTGCACCGAGGCGCTGCTCGGCGGCGGCGGAGTGCCTCAAGTCCTGGCGATCCTGGCCGAGTTCACCGCCAACCCGGTCTTCCTCGAAACCCCGGACGGACAGCTGCTGTACGCGGCGGGCGAGGGCGAGCCGCTTCAGGTGTGGGAGGGGCTGCGGGGCCATCGCCCGGCGGGCGCGGTCCTGGTCGATGTGGCGGGCGGCGGCTCGGGCAGCGGTTCGGTGCGGGCCAGGCTGGCCCTGCTGCCGGTGTCGGCGCCGCTGGCCCAGGTGCACCGGATGGCCGCCGAGCGGACCGCCGGGATCCTCGCCGTCGTGCTGATGCAGGCCCGCCAGGAGGAGGAGCTGGCCGCACGCGGACGCGGTGACTTCCTGACCGATCTGGCCGAGGGGCGGGTCTCCGCTCATGACGCGCCCGCGCAGGCCCGGGTCCTCGGTTTCCGGCCGGGTGAGGGCCCGCTGCTGCCCGTGGTGATGCGGCTGGCGGCCGAGCTGTCGCCGTCGGGGAACTGGGCGGTGCTGGCCCGCGCGGTCCTGGAGGAGCTGGGTTCGGTCGGGGCGCCGGTGCTGCTCGGCGTACGCCCGGTGGAGGGCCGGGTCCCGCTGCTGCTGGCTCTGCGTACGGAGTCGGAGCGCTCCGCCGTGGCCGACCGGGTCGCGGTCGCGCTGCGGGCCGGTGTGGCGCGCGCGGGTCTGGAGCGGGCCGGCGCGCATCCGCCGGTCGTCGTGGTGGGGGTGGCGGGCGGCTGGGCGGCGGCGTCGGCCGGACTGCGGCACGCCGCCGAGACGGCGACGGCCGCACAGGGGCTGCCCGACCGCCCCTGGTACGACGCGCGGCGCCTGGACATCGACCTGCTGCTGTGGCGGCTGCGCGACCAGCCTGACCTCGCGGCCTTCGTGGACCGGGCGATCGGGCCGCTGCGCGAGCACGACCGGACCTCGCGGCCCGCACTGCTGCCGACGCTCCAGACCTATCTGGCGCACGCGGGCCGCAAGGCCGAGACGGCCCGCGAGCTGCATCTCAACCGCCAGACGCTCTACAACCGGCTGGCGCGGATCGCCGAACTGCTCGGTACGGACCTGGACGACCCGCAGACGGTGCTCGCCCTGAGCCTGGCCCTGCGGGCCCGCCGGCACACCCCCTGAGCCGGCATCCCGCCCCGCCCCAGCCCCCGCCACCGGGCTGCGGGTGACAGACGGTCAGCGCCCGTCGGCGGTCCCGCTCAACTCGCCGTGGATTGGTTCAGATCGCCGTGGACTCGGTCAACTCGCCATGGATTCGGTCAACTCGTCGTAGACACTGAGCACATGGGCCACCGTCTCGTCCTCGGTCGGCCAGCTCGCGGCCTGAGCGAGGCCCGCGGCGGCGAGCCGCTCCCGGTGTCCGGGGTCGCCGAGCAGGGCGGTCACCCGCGCGGCCAGCGCCTGCGGGTCCCCGTACGGGACGAGTTCGGCCGCGTCACCCACCAGCTCGGGCACCCCGCCGACCGCCGTGGCGACCAGGGGCACCCCCAGTCGCAGCGCCTCCTGCGCCAGCAGCGACCGTGCCTCCCAACGGCTGGAGAGCACCGCCACATCGGCGGCGGCGAGCAGCTCCGTCACGTCCTCGCGGCTGCCCATGAGCCGGACCGCGAGCCCGTCGGCCGCGATCCGGCTCTGCAGCGCGGCACGCTCCGCGCCCTCGCCCGCGATCACCAGCAGCGGTACCGGGTCGAGGTGCTGCCAGAGCCGCGCCGCGTCGAGCAGCGTCCCGTAACCGTGGTGCGCGACGAGGCTTCCCACCGCCATCACCAACGGCCGGTCCACCGCACCCAGTTCCGCCCGCGCCTTGCTCTCGGGGCCGGTCGCCGCCGTTCGGGGCGCGGGGGCAGCGACCGGCGCGAGCCGCGCGTCGCGCGCCCCCCGGCTGCGCGCCCTGTCGACCAGTTCGGACGACGTACCGAGCACAACTGCCGCCGCCCTGGCGGCCCTTCGCTCCATCAGCCGCAGCAACCGCGCCCGTGCCCCTTCGGCGTGCGGGCGGGTGTGCCAGGTGACGACGAGCGGCCTGCGCACTCCGCTGAGCGCGAGTGAGCTCCGTACGGCGGCGTTCAGACCGTGCGCGTGGACGATGTCGGCCCGCAGACAGGCGGCGCGCAGCGCTGCGACGGCCGCCGGATCACTGCGCCGGGGTACGGGCACGAAGTGCGCGCCTGCCTCGCCGAAGCCGTACGTCCCCTCAAGCTCGACGGGGGCGCACACCGTGACGTGCACGCCCCGTTCGACCAGGCCCCCGGTGAGCGACCGGACATGTGCGCTGCTGCCGGCGCTGCCGCCGCCCAGCACCTGTACGGCGCGGAGAGGTGAACGGCCGTACGGCGGGACCTGGGTGCTGCTCACTGACCGGAGCTCCTGAGTCGGCGTCGGACGGATGTGTGCGCCCCAGGATGCCAGCCCGCGCGCGGGTTCCGGCACTCCCCGGGGGCCTGGCCCCGGTACGGGCACGTCAACGCGCGGGCGCTGTCACTCGCATGGGTGAGATGCGGCTCAACAGGCTGCCGCGCGGCTCACCTTGTCACCGTACGCGGCGGCGGCGACCACCGCCGCCGCGTGTGCGGCGAGCCCGGCCCGGCCGTTGCCCGCGACGATCGCCACACCGAGCGCGGCACCGAGCGCATGCGCCCCCGCGTCGCCCAGCATGGTCTGTTCGGCCAGATCGTCGATGACGACCGCGGCGGCGGCCCCGAGCGGTGCGGCGGCGAGCGCCGCCGCCGGGCCGCGCCGCAGCAGACCCGGCGCCGTGAGACCGAGGACCGCGACGGCGGCCCGTCCCGGGCGCACGTCCACCAGATTGACGAGGTGGGCGCTGCCCGCGACGACGACACCGGCCAGCACCCGGTCGGCCGGGCGGTCCCTGAGGAGCGCGCCCGCGGCCAGACCCGCCGCGCCGATCCCCAGGAGCTTCACGGCGCCGCTGGTGATCTCGCCGTGGCGCAGCGCCCCGAGATGGGCTCGGAACCCACGGCGCGGATCGCCCGCACCCGCGGTGTCGTCGTACGCCCCGCAGGCCCCGGCGGCGAGCACGGCCAGAGCCGCCGCACCGCGCGCCCGGGGCGGAAGGGTGCAGGCGAGCGCGCCGAGCGCCGCCCCGACCGTGGTGGCGGGGCCCGCGCAGAGATCGACCGTGCGCCCGGCGTAGTTGGTGCGCTCCCAGCGCGCCGCGCCGCCCGGGAACCGGCGGCGCAGCCCCGTCGCCGCGGCGCGGGTCGCGCCGAACGAGACGAGAAGTGCGGTGGTGCGGGCGCCGTGTCTGGTCATGCGCCCACCCTAGGCGGCCCCTCCGCCGCACCCAGGGACGGGGCGGGGGGGGGGGGGGCGGGCCCGGCCCCGCCGCGGGGAGCCCCGCGGGCGCCGGCGCGACGGCCCCCCCGCCGCGCCCCCCCCCCCCCCGCCGCCGCCCCCGCCCCCCGCCGCG
>NZ_JBHYWP010000090.1:0-34648 GCF_042751845.1 Streptomyces sp. NPDC059398
GACTACCAGCGCGGACTGATCCGCGAGTTCGCAGGCAGGGCCGACGTCACCGAAGTGCCCTGCCCCGGCCTCGCCGACGCGATCGAGCACGCCGACGAGGCCGCCATCGACCAGGCCGTGGCCGCGGCGTCCGCGCTCACCCCGTCCGGCGTAAGGGCCGTCGTCCTCGGCTGCACCCATTACGAACTGGTCGGCGAGCGGATCGCGGACGCCGTCAGGCGCAAGGGCAGCCCCGGTGCCGAGCTGTACGGCTCGGCCGGGGCGGTGGCCGCCCAGGCACTCCGCCGTACCGGGGCCGGATCCACGTCGGACGGCGCACCTGGCGCCCGCCTGACCGTGCTCCTCAGCGGACGCGAGGGAGCGCTTCCGGCCGCCGCGCTGACCTATCTGGAAGGCCGCCTGCTCCAGGCCGTCAGCCCCGCGCTCTGAGCGCCGCGCCCTCCGCCTGAGCCCCGCCGCCTCCGCGGAAGGTGGGTAGGCTGCTACGCATGAGGGACCACAGCGAGCCCGGCCCCCGGGTCTGGACCGGCCAGGCGACCAACCATGTGCAGTGGCTGCTCTCGTTCGCCGGGGCCGCGTGCCTGGCGCTCGGGATCGAGCTGGCTGTGGACTCCGCCTGGACGGCGGACCGCGCGCCGCTGCTGATGGCCGTGATCGGCTGTGTGCTGGTCGGCCTGCTGATGCTCTACGGCACGCTCGCCTTCGTCCATGTGTCCGTGAAGGTCGACGAGCACTCCTTCGAAGTGCGCTGCGGCTACATCGGTCTGCCGCGCCGCCGCATCCTGCTCGACCACGTGGTGGGCGCCGACTTCGACCCGGCCGTGACCCCGCGCCAGTGGGGCGGCTGGGGATACCGGTGGCGCCCCGAGAAGGGGACCGCCGTGGTGGTCCGCCGCGGGGAGGGCCTGGTCCTGACCCTGGGGGACGGCCGGAGCTTCACCGTCACGGTCGACGACGCGGAGGCGGCCGTACGGATCATCCGCGACCGGCTGCGTCTCTCGCCGGGCTGACGGCCGCCGGGAGCGGCCGGCCGGGTACGGAGGCCGTCCCGCCGGTTGCCGTACGCCCGTCCCCGGCGGCTGACGTACAGCTGGCACCGGTCCACCCCGGCCCCACCCGGCGCGCGCTTCGCCCGGGAGCATCCGTCCGCCGCTTTCCGCTGCCCGCGCTTGCCGTACGCACAGCGCGCCACCGTAGACTCCGCCTGGTGAGCGCCCCCACCACACCCACGGACGAGTCCGAGCGGCTCGCCCCGCCGTCCGCCGAAGAGCCACGCGCACGGCGGCTGGCCCGTCGTCTCGTACGGCCCGTCGCCGCCGCGGCGTCCGGTCTCCTGCTGTACGCCAGCTTCCCGCCGCGGCCTCTGTGGTGGCTGGCGCCCCTCGCCTTCGCCGTGCTGGGGGCGGCCCTGTACGGGCGCCGCGCCCGTACCGGACTCGGCCTCGGCTATCTGGCGGGCCTCGGCTATCTGCTGCCACTCCTGGTCTGGACGGGCGTCGAGGTCGGCCCCGGCCCCTGGCTGGGCCTCGCGGCGGTCGAAGCGCTCTTCATCGCGGTCGCGGGCGCGGGGATCGCGTACGTCTCCCGGCTGCCGCTCGGGCCGCTCTGGGCCGCCGCGGTGTGGATCGCCGTCGAAGCGGCCCGTGCCCGGGTGCCGTTCGGCGGATTCCCCTGGGGGAAGGTGGCCTTCGGACAGCCCGAGGGGGTCTTCCTGCCGCTTGCCGCGGTCGGCGGGACACCACTGCTCGGCTTCGCTGTCGTCCTGTGCGGCTTCGGTCTGGGGGAGCTGGTACGCCGCTGGGCGGATCTGCGGCGTTTCGCGGACCGCGGGATCGTCACCGCGGCCGTCCTCGCCGTCGCGCCGGTCGCGGCCGGATTCGCCGCGCTCCCGCTGGTCAGCACCGGCGCGCAGGACGGGACGGCCACGGTCGCCCTCATCCAGGGGAACGTGCCCCGGATGGGACTCGACTTCGCCACCCAGCGGCGCGCGGTGCTCGACCACCATGTCAAGGAGACGCTGAAGCTGGCCGCCGATGTGAAGGCGGGCCGGGCCGAACAGCCCGACCTGGTGCTCTGGCCGGAGAACTCCTCGGACATCGACCCGTACCTCAACGCCGATGCCTACGACGCGATCGACGAGGCGGCCAAGGCGATCAAGGCGCCCATCTCGGTCGGCGCTGTCGTCACCCCGGACAACGGAGCGGGTTCGCCGCTCAACCAGCAGATCCTCTGGGACCCCAGGAAGGGCCCGGTCGACACGTACAACAAGCGCCAGCTCCAGCCGTTCGGCGAGTACATGCCGTACCGGTCGTTCTTCCGGCTGTTCAGCTCCGACGTGGACCTGGTCCGCAAGGACTTCGTACCCGGGCACAAGGCGGCCGACTTCGACATGGCGGGCACCAGGGTCGGCCCTGTGACCTGCTACGAGGCCGCGTTCGACTGGGCGGTACGGGACCAGGTGCGGGCGGGGGCGCAGATCATCTCCGTACCCAGCAACAACGCCACCTTCGACCGCAGCGAGATGACCTACCAGCAGCTCGCGATGTCGCGGGTGCGGGCCGTCGAGCACAGCAGGGCCGTGATGGTCCCCGTCACCACCGGGGTGAGCGCGGTCATCAGGCCGGACGGTTCGGTTGCGCAGAAGACCAGAATGTTCACCGCCGACGCGCTGGTCGCGGACGTGCCGAAGCGCTCGGCGCAGACCCCGGCCACCCGGATGGGAACGCTCCCCGAGTGGCTGCTCGTGGCGCTCGCCGCGGGCGGCTTCGGCTGGGCGGTCACCCGCTCGGTGCAGCGGCGCAAGGCGTGAGGGAGCGCGGCTGAGCGGCGGGTACCGGACAGGAACCGGTACCCGCCGCGGCATTAGGGTCGGGGCATGGCTACTCCTGACTTCATCCGAGAGATCCGCGCCACCGCCGGCCACCAGCTGCTTCTGCTGCCCGGCGTGAGTGCCATCGTCTTCGACGAGGAGGGGCGGGTGCTGCTGAACCGGCGCGCCGACACCGGCAAGTGGGCGATCATCGGAGGTATCCCGGAGCCGGGCGAGCAGCCCGCCGACACGGCGGTCCGGGAGGTCTACGAGGAGACGGCCGTACGGTGCGTGGTGGAGCGGGTCCTCCTCGTCCAGGCGCTCAAGAAGATCCAGTACCCGAACGGTGACCACTGCCAGTTCATGGACATCAGCCTGCTCTGCCGGGCCACCGGGGGAGCGCCCCGGGTCAATGACGACGAGTCCCTGGACGTCGGCTGGTTCCCGGTCGACGCCCTGCCGGAGCTTGCCGACTTCGCGCTGTCCCGGATCAAGCGGGCCCTCAGCGAAGGCCCGACCTGGTTCGAACCAGCCACTTTCACTCCCGCCGCCGACGCCTGAGGGCGGTCCAGTAACCCCTCGTGCGCCCGCCAGGAACGACGGGACGGCCCTTAGGCTGTGGCCCCATGACTGCGCATTCCGTTCCCGCTCCCGCCCCGCTTGCCCTGGATCTCGCGGGCCGTACCGTACTGGTCACCGGGGCCGCCGGCGGTATCGGTGCCGCCTGTGCGCTCCGCCTCGCCGCGGCCGGGGCCACGGTGCGAGCCGTCGACCTCGACGGGGCGGGGCTCGAAGCGCTGGCGGGCCGGGCCACCGGGCTGCCCGGCGCCGTCGAACCGTACGGGCTCGACCTGACCGACCTCGATGCGGCGGAGCGGGCCGCCGCCGGTACGGACGTCCTCGTCAACAACGCGGGCCTGCAACTCGTGCGGCCGATCGAGGAGTTCCCGCCCGAGGTCTTCCACACCATCCTCACCGTGATGCTGGAAGCCCCCTTCCGGCTGATCAGGGGCGCGCTCCCGCACATGTACGGACAGGGCTGGGGCCGGATCGTCAACCTCTCGTCGGTGCACGGGCTGCGCGCCTCCGCGTACAAGTCCGCCTATGTGTCGGCCAAACACGGTCTTGAAGGGCTCTCGAAGACCGCGGCGCTCGAAGGCGCCCCGCACGGTGTGACCTCGAACTGTGTGAACCCCGGGTATGTCCGTACCCCGCTGGTCGAACGGCAGATCGCCGACCAGGCCGAGGCCCACGGGATCCCGCCCGAGCGGGTGGTCAGCGAGGTGCTGCTGAAGGAGTCGGCGCTCAAGCGTCTCGTCGAACCGGACGAGGTCGCCGAGGCCGTCGCCTACCTCTGCACCCCGCAGGCCGCGTTCGTCACCGGTACGTCGCTCTCGCTCGACGGCGGGTGGAGCGCGCGCTAGGTGTATTGACCCGCGGGGTTGTTGACGCGGCTGATCGGATTGCGTCGGCCGGTCCGCCGGGCGCGGTAACGCCCGTGGGCCGAAGCCGTGGAAGACCGGCCGGATCGCTCCTGCCCGCCGCGGCTCCACGGCTGCGGGCAGCCCCGCCTCGTGCGCAGTCGTGTCAGGACCTCTGAGGGCTCTCAGCCCTCCGGATAGAAGACGAACAGGGTGCAGCCGGTGGTGGTCGACGGCACGTGCCACGATCCGGCCGGGGCGTGCAGGAAGGTGCCGGGGTGGTAGTCGCGTGCACCGTCGTTGAAGGTGCCGGCGACGACGTAGACCTCCTCCGGGCCGGGCTCATGGACATCGCGGGTCGGCCAGGAGGTGCCTGGCTCCATCTCCAGCACGTTGGCTTTGGCGCCGGCCGGTCCCGTCCACAGGGGACGCAGCCGGATCCCGGGGAACAGCTCCCGGACGGGGGATTCGTCGACGGTGACGGAGGTGTAGCCCTCCTGGGCGAGGATCTCAGTGTGCATGCCGGAAACAGTGCCGTGGGCGGGCCGGTACCGGACAGGGCCTCCGCTGACAACGAGGGGTATTTTCATGCCATGCATCGTGTGGTGGCCCTGGTACGTCCGGTGCAGTCGACGTTCGAACTCGGCTGCGCCGTGGAGATCTTCGGAACGGAGCGGCCCGGGGTGCCGCAGCACTACGCGTTCGAGGTGTGTACGGAGACACCCGGGCCGGTACCGACCACCGCCGGGTACGCGATGTCCGTCACCCGGGACCTGTCGGCACTCCGGGCAGCGGACACCGTGATCATCCCGGGCTGGCTGCCGGTTGAGGAGCCGCTGTCCGGCCCTGTGCACCAGGCGCTGCTGCAGGCACACGCACGAGGAGCGCGGCTGGTGACGATCTGCTCGGGTGTGTTCGCGCTGGCCCGCACGGGTCTCCTTGACGGCCGCTCGGCGACCACGCACTGGGCGCGGGCCGAACAGCTGCGGCGTGAGTTCCCCCAGGTGCGGGTGGAGCCGGGCATGCTCTACGTGGATCACGGCGACGTCGCCACCAGCGCCGGAGCCGGTGCGGGGTTCGACCTGTGTCTGCATCTGGTCCGGAACGACCACGGGGCCGCGTACGCAGCCCTGCTCGCGCGGCACATGGTGCTGCCGCCGCATCGCGAGGGCGGCGAGGCGCGGCACGCGCCCCCGCCGCCGCCCGGGGACGCGCTCGACGGCCTGCTCGGATGGGCCGACGAACACCTCGGGAAACCTCTGTCGGTGGACGATCTGGCCGCTCACCTCGGTGTCTCGTACCGCACCCTGGTCCGGCGCTTCACCGACCGGCTCGGCACAAGTCCGGGCGCCTGGCTGCTCTCCCGGCGGGTGGCCGCGGCCCGCACCCTGCTGGAGGAGACGGACCTGCCGGTCGAGGCGGTCGCGGCCCGGGTCGGCCTCACATCGGCGGTCAACCTCCGCCGCCGCTTCCTCGCCCGGACGGGAACGACCCCCGGCGCCTACCGGCGGGCTTTCCGGGTTCCGTGACCCCGCCCGTCAGCTCCCGGCCCGGCCCCGGCCGTGGCCGGACTCCCGGGTGACATGGGCGCGCGCACCGGCCTCAAGCCGGGACTGGAGCGTGAAGAACAGCTCGGCGGCCCGGATGCCCACCCAGTGGTCCGGGAGCAGCTCCGCCGGGAGGCCCGGATCGAGGTAGGGGAGCTGCCGCCAGTCGGTCAGTACACGTACGTAGTCCACGAAGGCGTCCCGCTCGGCCGCGCCGGGATCCGCCCCGGGA
The DNA here is from genome assembly GCF_042751845.1 of Streptomyces sp. NPDC059398. Taxonomy (NCBI): domain Bacteria; kingdom Bacillati; phylum Actinomycetota; class Actinomycetes; order Kitasatosporales; family Streptomycetaceae; genus Streptomyces; species Streptomyces sp. NPDC059398. Next base: position 6,010 of record NZ_JBHYWP010000090.1, read on the forward strand.
TCAGCTCCGGATCCCGCCCCGGAGTCCGTTTCCGCCCCGGCGCCGGTCGGCAGGCGGTCCAGTACCCGGGCATGCTTCCGTACGAACTCGCCGTACAGGGACTCCAGTTGGTCCAGGTCCCACCACTCACGGACCTTCTCGTCCAGCGGGCCGAACGCCAGGTGGTCTGCACGGAAGAGATCCGCGTAGCCGTCCAGGTCCAGCCGGCGCAGCATCTCGGCCGTGGCGCCGTACAGATGGGCCGGAGCGATGTAGACGCCCGCCGAGGCCGTGCCGAACCCGAGCCGGGTCAGCCGGGAACGCATCAGATGCCGCTTGCTGCGCTCGGACTCCGGTACGGAGAAGACCGCCAGCAGCCACCCGTCGTCCGGTGTCGCGCGCTCCCTGCGGAAGATCCGGCGGTCGCCCTCCCGCAGGACCGCGAGGCCCTCATCGGAGAGGGCGTACCCCGCCGAGCCGTTCCGCCGTTCGGACCGCAGGAGGCCCCGCCGTTTCAGCCGGGAGATCGACGACCGTACGGCGGGAGCCTCGATACCCAGGTCCGCGAGGAGCCCGATCAGGGTGGCCACCGAGAGCCAGCCGCCGCCTCCGGACTCCGCGTGAGCGCCGGTCTCCGAGTCCAGGCCGGCCCTTGAGTACAGGCCGTACACCGTCACGATGAACTGGCGTGGCTGCGCGGAACCGGCTGCGGGCTCCCCCTGCGCGGGTTCATCCGCCTCTGCTGCGATCGTCACCCGGGGAGGTTACCAACGAGGCCGGTCAGAGGCCGTGCCGCCGGTCGCCCAGTACGCGCGTGCAGACCTCCCGCTCCATCGCCGCGGAGAACGCCGGCTCGGCGGCGGGGAACGCCGGCTCCGCGGCCTGCTCGCCCGCCCGCTGTCCGGTGCCTCCGGGCGCCAGGCCGGGGGCCCGGCGGGCGTCGACCGCGTGCCGGGTGTCCTCGGTGATCAGGTCGGTGTTGATCGCCGCCGCCGCGCGCATTCCGGCGGCTGCCGAGCCGATCACGTTCTCGGTCAGGGAGGTGACATTGCCCGCCACCCACACACCGGGCACCCCCGTGGCCCCGGCCGGATCAGCGGCGATGTACGAGCCGATCACCTGCCCCGCCATCTCCTGCTCGGTGACTTCCAGCCCCAGACCGGAGAGGAACCCGGCGCGGGCGGTGAAGCGGGGTGCCACCACCAGGGCCTGACGGCTGATCACCCGGCCGCCGGCCAGGACCACTCCGGTGAGCCGGTCGGCCGTCACTTCCACTCCGGTGACCTCGCCGTCCACCACGCCGATGCCACGCGCGGCCAACTGCTCGTACTCCTCGTCGGTCGGCTCCGGCGCCGTGTGCAGGAACAGCGTGATGTCGGCGCTCCACTGACGCCACATCAGTGCCTGGTGCACCGCCATGGGACCACTCGCGAGGATCCCGATGGGCCGGTCGCGGACCGCCCACCCGTGGCAGTAGGGGCAGTGCAGCACTTCACGGCCCCAGCGGTCGGCGAGCCCCGGCACGGCGGGCAGCTCGTCGGTCAGCCCGGTGGTCACAAGGAGGCGCCCGGCCGTCACCTCCGACCCGTCGGCGAGCCCGAGCCGGAAATCTCCCGCGGGCCGGTGCCCGGCGGTCAGGACCCTGCCCTCCAGGATCCGTCCGCCGTGTTCCCGCACTTCCGCACGTCCCCGCGTCAGTAGTTCGGCCGGTGAGATCCCCTCGTTGGAGAGGTAGTTGTGGACATGGGAGGCCGGTGCGTTGCGTGGCTGCCCGGCGTCGATCACCAGCACGGAGCGCCGCGCCTGGGCGAGGGCGAGCGCCCCGCTGAGCCCGGCGGCGCCACCGCCGACCACCACGACATCGAAATCCGGCCGACCCGGTGCACCAGGGATGTTCTGTGTTGTTTCGTCACTCATGTGCGTTACCTCCATCTGTGCAAGATGGTCCACCAGTGCCGTTCCGTTTGACAAAATCCATTGCCGAGATGGCAAATAAGAAGGGCCCGGGGACAGGACGGGCGGAAGGAGCGGAACATGGCCGAAAGCATGACGGGCGACGACCTGGAATCCGCGCTCACGGCGGTGGGCCCCAGGCTGCGGGCGCTGCGCCGGGAGCGCGACCTCACCCTCGGCCGGCTGGCCGAGGAGACGGGGATCTCGGTCTCCACGCTGTCGCGTCTGGAGTCAGGAGGGCGCAAACCCACGCTGGAGCTGCTGCTGCCGCTGGCGAAGACGTACGGGGTACAGCTGGACGAGCTGGTCGACGCCCCGCCGACCGGTGACCCGCGCGTCCATCCGCGCCCGGTCCACCGGTACGGAATGACCTTCATCCCGCTGACCCGGCACCTCGGAGGACTGCAGGCGTACAAGCAGATCATCCCGGCCGGGCGGCGGACCGCCGACCAGCTCGAACCCCGGGTGCATGAGGGGTACGAATGGCTGTACGTCCTGTCCGGGCGGCTCCGGCTGGTCCTGGGCGAGCATGAACTGGTCCTCACCGCGGGCGAGGTGGCGGAGTTCGACACCCGCACGCCGCACGCCTGGGCCGCCGCAGGCCCGGAGCCCGTGGAGTTCCTCAGCCTCTTCGGCCAGCAGGGGGAGCGGATGCACGTGCGCGCGCGTCCGTCCGGAAAGCGGCGGGCCGCCGACGAGGAGCCGGGCGGGCGGTGACTGCGGCGGGGCGGGTGATCCCGAGGCCCTCCGGGGACAGTGAGGACGCCACCACCCCGTCCCGCTGATCCACCGCGGGTCTACGATGTCGTTCTTCCGCGTGCTGCTGCGTCAGGAGGCCGGTGTGCCGGACCGCAAGACCGTACCCAGCGAGCCCGTACGCCGTCCGCGCCGGGCGCTGGTCATCGGCGGTGCGGCACTGGCCGCCGCGCTGGCGCTCGCGGGCGCCGGAGCCGCCGGACTGCTCAGCGGCGGCGGCCACTCCGCCGCCGCGCACTCCGACGGCCTGCCGCACACCGCCGTCGACGCTTCGGCGGGCAGCTGCGGTACGGGCTGGAGCGACCCGCGCCCCGGCACCCAGGTCTTCGATGTGCACAACACGTCGACCACCCCCGTCGAGGTGTATCTGAAGGACGCGAAGAGCGGCGCGGTCTACGGCGAGGTGGAGGGGCTCGGTCCCGGCACCACCCGGGCGCTGCGGGCGACCATCGCGGCCGGCTCCTACGCCTTCGGCTGCTTCCCCGACGACGCCGCATCCGTCACCGGGCCCACCGTGCGGGTGCCGGGTACCGGCAGCGGCGGCGGGCCCGCGGCCGTGCCCGTCAGCCAGCACGATCTGATCCCGCCGACCCTGAGCTACCAGAAGTGGGTCACCGGCCGGATGGGCACCCTCCTCGGCGACACCCGTGAGCTCGGCACCGCGATCCGCTCCGGCGACCCGGCACGGGCCAGGAAGGCCTGGCTCACGGCGCACCTCGACTACGAGCGGCTGGGCGCCGCCTACGGCACGTTCGGCGACGCCGACGCGGCGATCAACGGAACCACCGCGGGGCTGTCGGGCGGCGTCCACGACCGGGACTTCACCGGCTTCCACCGCATCGAGTACGGGCTGTGGCACGGCGAGTCCACCCCCGCTCTGCGGCCGTTCGCCGACCGGCTGGTCAAGGATGTGGGGGAGTTGCGTACGGCATGGGGGCAGGCCCGGATGGACCCGCTCGACCTCGGGCTGCGGGCGCACGAAATCCTGGAGAACACCGTGCAGTTCGAGCTGACGGGCCGCACCGACTACGGCAGCGGCAGCAGTCTCGCGACGGCCCGCGCCAATCTCGACGGCACCCGGGTGGTCCTGTCCCGGCTGCGCTCGGTGCTCACCGGCAGGTACCCGCGGCTGAAGGAGCTGGACGGTGAACTCGACCGCACCCAGGCGGTGCTGGACGGACAGGAGCACGACGGGCACTGGACCCCGCCCGCCCGGCTCGGCCGCGCCCGGCGCGAGCAGGTGAACGCGGCTCTGAGCGGACTGGTGGAGCGGCTGGCGGACATCGCGGCGCTCTGCGACGTACGACGGTCGTCCTGACGGCCCCTCCTGGTACGGCTCCTGACGGGCCGTCCTCGCCAAGCACGCTGCTCAACAGTTTGTTTGCTCAATTTTGTTTTCCCACCGGATGCCAGATGTTCACTCCCGTGTCATGGTGTTGCATCGTGTCAGCATATTGAGAGGTGCATGACAGGGTGCACCGTCGGACGTGGAAGGCGGAACCGCATGGGCAGCAAGGGCAGAGGAGCGGGCGCGCGACGCTGGGGAGCGCTGGCCGGCGCCGCCGCGCTGACCGTACTCGGCGGCGCCGCGCCCGCCTGGGCGGCGGCGCCCGCCACAGCGCATCACGGGAGTGCCACGGCGACACCCGTCAAACACCTGGTGGTGCTCTTCGACGAGAACATCTCGTTCGACCACTACTTCGCGACCTACCCGCACGCCGCGAACACCGACGGCACGAAGTTCACCCCGTCCCCGCGCACCCCGCACGACATCGACAACCTCCGTACGGCCGGGCTGCTCGACAAGAACCCCAACCAGTACCTGCCCAAGCGGCTCACCCCCGACCAGGCCATGACCTGCGACCAGAACCACTCGTACGGCCCCGAGCAGTACGCGTACAACGCGGGCAAGGCCGACAAGTTCGTCCAGAACACCGACTCGGGAAAGTGCTCGGGCAACCTCTTCGGTGAACCCGGCCTGGCGATGGACTACTACGACGGCAACACCGTCACCGCCCTGTGGAACTACGCCCAGCACTACGCGCTCAACGACAACTCCTTCGGCTCGGCGTACGGCCCTTCGACACCGGGCGCCATCGAGCTGGTCTCCGGCCAGACCCATGGTGTGGTCTCCACCGACCCCGCCTCGTCCACCGAGCATCCGAAGCGGACCGACAAGCCGGACCCGGCCGCGGTCGCGTCGCCGGACGCGCACGGCGTCGGCACCATGATCACCGACCCGGACCCGGCCTACGACGACTGCTCGGGCAACGACCACACCAGCAAGTCCTCCCTCGCCGAGCTGGGCGGCAAGAACATCGGCGACCGCCTCAACGCGAAGCACGTCAGCTGGGGATGGTTCCAGGGCGGCTTCCGGCCGAGCACCCCGTGGGACGGCACATCGGACCACCTCGCCAAGTGCGGGGGCACCACGCACGCCAACGTCGGCGGTGAGCAGGTCGTGGACTACAGCCCCCACCACGACCCCTTCCAGTACTACCGGTCGACGGCGAACCCGCACCACGTGGCGCCCAAGTCGGTCGCCGAGATCGGTCACGCCGGACAGGCCAACCACAACTACGACCTGACGGACTTCGACGCCGCCCTCAAGTCGGGCCACCTGCCGTCGGTGAGCTTCCTCAAGGCCCCCTCCTACCAGGACGGGCACGCCGGATACTCCGACCCCGCTGATGAACAGGACTTCCTGATCGGCCAGATCAACAAGATCCAGCAGGCCCCGCAGTGGAAGGACACCGCGGTCGTCCTCGCCTACGACGACTCGGACGGCTGGTACGACCACGTGTACGCCAAGCCGAGCAACGGCTCCCGGGACACGAGCAAGCAGACGAACGGCAGGACGGTGGACTCACCGGCCTGCCGGAAGGGCCCGAAGGCCGCGGGCGGCTATGCCGACCGGTGCGGGCCCGGCGCCCGGCAGCCGCTGATGGTCATCTCGCCGTTCGGCAAGGTCAACAAGATCGACCACACCCGGACCGAGCAGACCTCCATCATCAAGTTCGTCGAGGAGAACTGGCACACCGAACGCATCGGGGACCACTCCTTCGACACCCGGGCCGGATCGCTGGCCGGCATGCTCGACTTCCGGCACCCCAACGGCAAGCAGGTGCTCCTGAACAAGGACGGCTCCGTCAAGTCGGCCGGCCCGATCAGGCCGGTGGCACCGGTCGCCGCCGAGATCACCGACCCGCAGCGGCAGAACGTCGCCCTCCAGGACCTCTCCGGCAGCGGAGGATCCCAGCCCGGTCTGCTGACCGCGGGCGTGCTGGCGGCCGTGGTCGTCGGAGGTGCGGGCGTGACCCTGGCGGTGCGCCGCCGTACCGGACGGGGCGCGGCCTGAGCCGTACGGAAGGGACGCCGGGGACCGGGCCGTCGCGGCCAGGTCCCCGGCGTCAGTCCGTACGGGAGGGCTTTCCCCACCCGCGCGCGTCCTCAGGTGGAGGCGGCCGGGCCCACCTGGGTCCGCAGCTTCGAGATGTCCACCGCCTGGTCGGGCGAGGGTGTGCTCGACGGCACCGGTTTGTCGAAGCCGGAGAACCCCACGGTCGCCAGGGTGGTCCGGTCCTTGGCCTTCACCGAGACCTGCACCGGATAGGGCTTGCCGTGCGTCGCCACGTACAGGGTCTCCAGCCGGCCGCCGCGCTCCGCGCTGACCGGGACGACCTCGGTTCCATGGATCTTCGTGACTTTCCCCTTGGTCAGCGGGGCGCCGCCGGAGGTACCCGACTCGGTGCTGGTCTTGAGGAACGAGTCCAGGTCGCAGACGTTCGCGAGGCCCTGCAGCGGCGGACTCTGCGACGACCCGGTCAGATAGCGGCCGTGCAGAACCGACCGGGCCGCGTCGCCTCCGGGTACCTGGTTCTTCCAGAAGGCGGCGTCCGGTTTGATCCAGACCTTGCCGCCCCGCTTGATGATCTGGACGGAGCCCTGTCCGCCCAGACTCACCGAGCCCCGGCAGTTGGCCTGCCGGTCGAGGGTGAGGTCCATGGTGGTGGGGGTGCCCCTGGAACCGAAGCGCCCGTGGACGCTGATGTGCAGCGATGAGGTCCCGTAGAGGGCGTCATGTGCCTTGTTGGCGATCTCCTGGGCCGGCAGCGACCCTGTCCCGCCGTCCGCCACGGCTGAGCTGCCCGCAGCGATCGTCAGAACGACTGCTGCCGCGCCCGCCGCCAGTGGCCTGGCCATGCGGTGTCCTGTCAACGTCGCCTCCTGAGATGTGCCTGGTCAAGGCCGGTGGGACGTACACGACGAGGCTACGCCCGCCCTGCGGGTGCCGCACGGCGGGCGCAGTCGTGGTGACCGGTGGACGGTCCGGCCGGGACGCCGCGCCGGTCAGCTCGTGTACGCCTCCAGTTCGGAGAGCTGTGCGGCGGGCCAGCCGGTGTTGGCGGTGACGGTCACCCGCAGATAGCGGACCGCCGTCCCCGGCAGCGTGAGCGTGGCCGTGTTGCCGCTCGCCGGATCGAAGGTGTGGTCCGCCGAAGCCTTGAGCGTGCTGTACGCGGAGTTGTCCGTGCTCCCCGAGACGCTCAGGGTCTGGGTACGGGTGGCCCACGCCGCCGACGGGGGCAGTTTCAGCACCACCCGCTTCACGGCCTTCGCCGCTCCGAGGTCCACCGTCAGGGTCTGCGGGAAGGCGTGGTTGGTGCTCTCCCAGTACGTGTCGGCGTTGCCGTCGACCGCCTTGGCCGCCGTGTACACATCGGCGTGCCCCGATTCGGTGACCGGACGGCCCTGGGCGAGGTTGCCCGGGTCGGCCGGCGGAGTGGTGGGCGGGTCGGTGGGAGGTGTGGTCGGGGGATCGGTCGGCGGGTCGGTCGTGCCGCCGCCCTGCGGTACGCCGCCGTTGGTCCACACCGGGGCCGGCCAGGTGCCGGTGCAGACCGGCGGGTCGGCGTACCAGCCCGAGTTCCCAGAGCCCTGGGTGATCTCGAAGCCGGAACCGATGCAGTTGTGGATCGGGTTCTGCTGAGCGATGTGGGTGGCGGTGACATCGGTGAAGGAGGCGGTGCCGGGTGCCTGGATCTGGAGGGCGTAGGTGCCTGCTCCGTCGATCTTCACGTTCTTGAAGTGCAGGCCGTTCGTCGCACCCTCGATCAGCATGATCGCGGCGTACGAGCTGTCCAGGATCTCGCTGTCGGTGATGTTGATGTTGCCGTTCACCGGTTCGTTGAGGCCGCTGAACCAGACGGCGCCCACCCCGAACTGCCAGTTGAAGTCGTTGTTCCCGGTCCTGATCAGCGTATTGCGGGCGGCTGTTGTGGTGCCGGAGACAGCCGTTCCCTGACCGGAGTTGACGCCCGGGTAGCGGTTGGCGATGTGCAGGCCGCCGCCGTTGGTGATGGTGTCCGCCATCACGTTGTCGGAGAGCGTGATGTCCTTGCCGCCGTAGGTCACGATGTTGTTCGCCAGGATCGGCAGCACCACGGTGTTGAACGTAAATTTGTCGTTGACGTTCGGGGTGTTCTCCGCCCACATGGCCAGCCCGTCGTCACCCGTGTTGCGTACGAAGGTGTTGGTCACGGTGGAGTTGGTGACGCCCATGTGGAAGTTGACGCCGTCCGCCGTCTGGTCGAGTATGCGGCTGTTCTTGACGGTGAAGTGGTCCATCGGGCCGTCCATCCAGGCACCGACCTTGGTGTGCTGCATCCACACGTCGTCGACCGTGGAGTCCGAGAGCGCCCCGCCGATCGCGTTCACCTGGTCGTTGTCCTCGCGCTCCCGGATGTCGCCCATGATGGCGAAGTCCTTGAGCGTGACGCCGCTGCTGCCGCCCGCCGACGCGTACTTCCCGTACACACCCACGGCCTTGCTGCGGTCCGTGGGGTCGCGGCCGGTCAGCACGCTGTACCAGGGGCCGGCCCCGGCGAGCGTCACCTTGTCGACCACGATGTGGTCCCGTACCTGGAAGGTGCCCTGCGGGATGTACACCGTCCTGCCCTGCGCCTTGCCCGCGTCCACGGCCGCCTGGATCTTCGCGGTCGAGTCGGCGGCCCCGGTCGGATCGGCGCCGAAGTCGCTCACCACGTCCAGCGCGCCGGCCGGCTTGGCGATCGGTGCGGCGACCTGCTCGAAGTCGGCCAGGTCGATGGTGAAGGTCGGTGACTGCGCCGTCGAAGCGACCTGGAGGCGGACCTTGGTCCCGGCCGGCAGGGTCGAGCCGAACATGGTGCGCGTCTCGTCGTAGAAGTGGTGCGGGTTGGTGTCGCCCGGATTGTTGTTGAAGGGGTAACCGCCGTAGTACCAGCTGTACTTGGAGGTGACCGGCACGCTCTTGAGCCGGCTGCCGTTGACCTTCAGATCGATGGAGGCGTCCCGTCCCGCACCGTCCGCCGTGTCGGGCAGCGAGTACCGGAAGGACATCGCGTTGGCCGGTGCGGTGAGCGTGAACTCCACGTACTCACCCGTCGCGTCGAGCGTCACCGCCTGACGGCCCGAAGCCTCCGACGGGAGGTGGCCGTAGAGGCGGTCGGGGCCGATCAGCGTGCCGTTGGTGGCGGCGTACTCGGCCTCCTGTTCCTTGAAGGGCACGGTGGCGCCCCGGCCGGAGATGCCCACGGGGGAGGGGGCGGGCACCCCGGCCGCGCGGGCGGCGGGGGCGCTGGAGAGCACCATCGCTGCGGCCGTTCCGGCCACGGCGAGTGCCATGGAGAGCGATACGGAGAGGCCGCGGCGGAGCAGGCGGCGTCTGGGGGGAGGTGTCACAGGCTTACGTCCTTGCGGCTCGTGGCTTCTGCGGACGCCGAAAGGCTAGAAGTGGTTCCGCAGGAAGTCTATGAGTCTGCGCAAGAAACAAAGGAGAGCACGCAAAATATTGACTGATGCCCTTCGTCACGCAGGGGCCGCTCCCGGCGTACCGGAGTGCCGCGCCACGATCGCCGCGGCGTCCGTGGAGCGCGGCAGGACGCCGTACTGGTGTCCGCGGTCCTCGCCGAGCCGGGCACCGATGAAGGCGGCGGCCGACGCCTCCGGTGCGTACCGCAGCATCAGCGAGGACTGGAGCGCCAGTGCCATCCCCTCGACCGTGGCCCGCGCGCGGGTCTGTGCGGCGACCGGGTCGCGCAGGTCGGCGGTCAGCTCCCGACGCAGCCGCCCGATGTGCGCGTCGAGCACCGGATGCGCCCCCGACGTCTTCGCCAGCTCGCCCCAGAAGGCGTCGAGCGAGCGGGGAGTCCTGGCGATACCGCGCAGGACGTCGAGCGCGATCACATTGCCCGACCCCTCCCACACGGCCATCACGGGCTGCTCGCGGTAGCGCCGCGCCAGCGGCCAGTCCTCGGTGTAGCCGTTCCCGCCCAGGCACTCCAGGGCCTCATAGGCGTGCTGCGGGCCGCGCTTGCAGATCCAGTACTTGGACACCGCGGTCGCCAGCCGCCGGAACGCCGTCTCGGACTCGCCGCTCTCCTCCTCGTACGCCGTGGCCAGCCGCAGCGAGGTCCAGGTGGCGGCCTCCGTCTCCAGCGCCAGATCGGCGAGGACAGCGGTCATCGCCGGCTGGTCCACCAGCCGGGCACCGAAGGCGGTGCGGTAGGTGGCGTGCCACACCGCTTCCGACAGCGACTGCCGCATACCGGCAGTGGTGCCGAGCACGCAGTCCAGCCGGGTGCGGTTCACCATCTCGATGATGGTCGGCACCCCGCGCCCCGGCTCGCCGACCTGCTGGGCCCAGGTGCCGTCGAACTCGACCTCGGACGAGGCGTTGGACTTGTTGCCCAGCTTGTTCTTGAGGCGCTGTATGCGCACCGTGTTGCGCGTGCCGTCGGGCAGCACCCGGGGGACCAGGAAGCAGGTGAGCCCCGCCTCGGCCTGCGCCAGGACCAGGAACGCGTCGGACTGCGGGGCCGAGAAGAACCACTTGTGGCCGGTGAGCAGATGGGCCCGGCCGTCCGGATCCGACGGGAGCGGGACCGCCCGGGTGGTGTTGGACCGTACGTCGGAGCCGCCCTGCTTCTCCGTCATCCCCATCCCGAAGGTCAGCCCCGCTTTGCGGTCCGGCGCGATCAGCCGCGGGTCGTAGGTACGGCTGAACAGACCGGGCAGCCAGTCGCGGCCCACATCCGGGTCCCGCTGAAGGACCGGCACCACGGCGTGCGACATGGACATCGGGCAGGCGTGACCCGGCTCGATCTGGGCGAACAGCATGAAGGAGGCCGCCCGCGCCACCGCCGCGCCCGGCTTGGGGTCGGCCCAGGCCGCGGTGTGGGTGCCGTGGAGCACCGAGGCGCCGATCACCTCGTGGTACGCCGGGTGGAAGTCGATCTCGTCGACGCGGTTGCCGTACCGGTCGTGGGTCCGCAGTACGGGCGGGCTGGTGTGGGCCAGTTCGGCCCAGCCCTGGAACTCCTCGGAGCCGACGAGCGCGCCGATCGCGTGCAGCTCGGGTGCGTGATGGGCCGCGCCGAACTCCTGGACGGCCGCGGTCAGCGGGGTGTTGGCCCCGTACTCGTCGACACCGACGCGGGGCGGCACCTGGTTGACGACCTCGTGGGTGAGCCGCGGTGCGGGGGCGGCCGGGAGTCCGGCGGCGGGGAAGGAGTGCTCCGTCATAACTGGATCCTGTCTGCTGTCTGTTGCCTGCTTGTAGGGAGGTGGCTTGCCGGGAGGTGGCTTGCCGGGAGGCGGCCGGAGAGGGGTGTGACGGGGGATCAGCCCGGGTGCCGGGCGCCGACGGCCCGGAGACAGAGCGAGGTGATCGCGGCGACCACGGGCCCCGGTTCCTGCTGGTCGCCGACCGGCGAGAGCGGTCCGAGCAGCGCCTCACCGATCGCGCCGATGACCGCCGCGGCCGAGAGACCGGGGTCCTGCTCGGGCAGTTCACCCCCGGCGACCCCGGCCGCGATGATCTCGTCGGCCAGCCCGTGGTACCCGCTGCGATACGTACGGCGCTCCGCCTCCACCAGCGGATCCACCCGCTCCGCGAGCAGCGCCCAGGCGGTCCGCGGAGATTTCAGCGCACGGTACGAGAAGACCTCGACCAGGGCCGTGAGCCGGGCCGCCGCGGAGTCCTCGGCCCGCACCGCCTCGCGTACCGCGGTGAGTTCATGACCCGCGGTGTGCCGGAAGACCGCCGCCAGCAGCTCCTGCTTGGAGGCGAAGTGGTTGTACACGCTCCCGGTCGAGACACCGGCTCGCGCCGCCAGCGCGGCGACACCGGCGGCGGCGTAGCCCCCTTCTGCCAGCAGGCCGCGGGCGGCTTCGAGCAGCCGCTCGCGGTGGGCGGCACGGGTCGCCTCGGTACGGGCCGTCGGTCGGTAGGCCATGGTCTGAACCCCGGTTACGGTCTGGATCGGTACGGTCTGACACGATGGTATGAATCACGATTCATATCTTCGTACCACTGAATCACCCCCGTCGGGCGCCCGCAAGAACGGCGCCGGCCACGCCTGCTCGTCCGCGTAATCTGAAGACTCCGAAAGGTGGCCCGGCCCATGCCCTCACTCGCCGAAGAGCCCGCGCACCGCGGCGCCCGGACGCTCCTCTCCCGTGCGGCAGCCCAGCTGGCGGGGGCGGGCCGGCCGTTCTCCCCGCAGGGCCCGACCTTCCGGGAGCTGACGGTGCAGGCGCTCTCCTCGATCGAGCACGGGTACGACCTCCTGGCGCCCACATTCGACCGGACTCCGTTCCGTACACCCGACCGCGTCCTGGACGCGGTCGGCGGCGCTCTGCGCCCGCTCGGCCCGTTCGGGGCCGGGCTCGATGTCTGTTGCGGGACAGGGGCGGGGGTCCGGGTGCTGCGCCCGCTCTGCACGGAGCGTGTCACCGGGGTCGACTTCAGTGCGGGGATGCTGGCAGCCGCACGTCTGGCGGAGGCGGATGCCGGGGCGCCGGAGGCGGATGCGGGGGTGCCGGAGACCGGTGCGGGAGCGCCGGAGGCCGAGTGGCTGCGGGCCGACGCCCGGGAGCTCCCGTTCCGGAACGCCTTCGATCTGGCGGTGAGTTTCGGCGCGTTCGGTCACTTCCTGCCCGCCGAACGCCCCCGCCTCTTCGCCGGGGTGCACCGCGTGCTGCGGCCCGGCGGGATCTTCGCCTTCCCCATCGGGGCGCCGCAGTCCTTCCGCGACCCGCTGTACTGGACGCTGCTCGGCTTCGACTCGGTGATGCGGGTGCGCAACCTGGTGTGGCGGCCGCGGTTCGTCATGTATTACCGGACCTTTCCGCTGGGCGCCGTGCGGGACGATCTGGTCCGTGCCGGGTTCGCGGTCGAGCTGCTGCCGCTGGAGGAGTTCGGCCGGCGCCCGGACGGCAGCCCCAACTGCCGTCTCGTCGTGGCCCGCCGGGTGTGACCGGAGCGGCTCTACGCGGGAGTCCGCTCTCGTACGGGGATGGCGCACGCCCCTGAGAAGACTGTGTACGAGGCCCACCCGGGTGAGACGGCGGCCTGCCCGCCCGGCGAGGAACACCGGCACGGCGCCACCGAGGACCGCCCGTCCGTGCCGTCCGGCCGACCCGCCCGTCCACGTAGCCGGGCAGCCGTCCGGCGGGTCATCCTCCGAACACGCCGCAGACCCGGGACGATGAGCTGACAAACTGAGCGTGACGACCGAAGCGGAGGAGTGAGCAGATGGCGCACGAACGAGCGGGACAGCCGGCGCGACCGGAGGACCTCACCGATGTCGCGCGGCTGGTGACCTCGTACTACGCGCTGCACCCGGACCCCGACGAGCCCGCCCAGCGTGTGGCGTTCGGGACCTCGGGGCACCGCGGCTCGTCCTTCGCCACCGCGTTCAACGAGGACCACATCGCGGCCACCAGCCAGGCGATCTGCGAGTACCGCACCCGGCAGGGGACCAGCGGCCCGCTCTTCGTCGGCGCCGATACCCATGCGCTCTCCGAGCCGGCCAGGGTGACCGCCATCGAGGTGTTCGCGGCCAACGGGGTGACCCTGCTCATCGACTCCGCCGACGGGTACACCCCGACCCCGGCCGTCTCGCACGCCATCCTCACCCACAACCGCGGCCGGACCACGGGCCTCGCCGACGGTGTGGTGGTCACCCCCTCGCACAACCCGCCCGCCGACGGCGGGTTCAAGTACAACCCGCCGAGCGGCGGCCCGGCCGGATCCGACGCGACCGGCTGGATCCAGGACCGCGCCAACGAGATCATCGCCGGCGGTCTCAAGGACGTGCGCCGACTCCCGTACACCCGGGCGCTGGCCGCTGCCACGACCGGCCGCTACGACTTCCTCGACGCGTACGTGAGCGATCTGCCGGCCGTCGTCGACCTGGACGCGGTGCGCGCCGCCGGTCTGCGGATCGGGGCCGATCCGCTGGGCGGCGCTTCTGTCGCGTACTGGGGCCGCATCGCCGAACAGCACCGGATCGACCTGACCGTGGTCAACCCGCTCGCCGACCCGACCTGGCGTTTCATGACCCTGGACTGGGACGGGAAGATCCGGATGGACTGCTCGTCCCCGTACGCGATGGCGTCGCTGATCGAGCGGTGCGAGGAGTACCGGATCGCCACCGGCAACGACGCCGACGCCGACCGGCACGGCATCGTCACGCCCGACGCCGGGCTGATGAACCCCAACCACTATCTGGCGGCCGCGATCTCGTATCTGTACCCGCACCGGGAGCAGTGGCCCGCGGGAGCGGGCATCGGCAAGACACTGGTCTCGTCGGGGATGATCGACCGGGTCGCGGCCGATCTCGGCCGGGAACTGGTCGAAGTACCCGTCGGATTCAAGTGGTTCGTGGACGGGCTGGTGGACGGCTCGCTGGGCTTCGGCGGCGAGGAGTCGGCCGGAGCCTCGTTCCTGCGCCGCGACGGATCGGTGTGGACCACCGACAAGGACGGCATCATCCTGGCCCTGCTCGCCTCCGAGATCCTCGCGGTCACCGGGAAGACCCCGTCCGAGCACTACACGGCGCTCACCGAGCGGTTCGGCGCGCCCGCCTACGCCAGGATCGACGCACCCGCCGACCGTACGGAGAAGGCGGTGCTCGCCAGACTCTCGCCCGAGCAGATCACCGCGGACACCCTGGCGGGGGAGCCGGTCACGGCTGTGCTCACCGAGGCGCCGGGCAACGGCGCGCCCATCGGCGGCATCAAGGTGACCACGGAGAACGCCTGGTTCGCGGCCCGGCCATCGGGCACCGAGGACGTCTACAAGATCTATGCCGAGTCCTTCCAGGGGGCCGGTCATCTGAGCCAGGTCCAGGAGGAGGCGAAGGCCGTCGTCTCGGCGGCTCTCGCGGGCTGACGACAGCAGCGGGAACCGGTGCGCCGGAGGTCAGGCGCCGGGGACCGTGGAGTGGATCCGGCGCAGGAAGGCGGCGTTGTCGGGGGTGTGCCGGATCCTGTCGAGCAGCGCTTCGAGTGTGGTCTGCCCGTCGCGCGAGCGCAGCGCCCTGCGCAGGGCCTGTACGGCGGTCAACTCGTCATCGCTGAGCAGCAGTTCCTCGTGCCGGGTGCCCGAAGGGGTGATGTCGACGGCCGGGAAGACACGCCGGTCGGCCAGGGCGCGGTCCAGCCGCAGCTCCATGTTGCCGGTGCTCTTCAGCTCCTCGAAGAAGTAGTCGTCGGCGCGGGAGCCGGTGTCGACCAGCGCGGTCGCGAGGATGGTCAGCGAGCCGCCCTCCTCGGCGAGGCGCGCGGCGCCGAAGAGCCGCTTGGGGCCCTGCACCGCCGAGGCGTCGACACCGCCCGAGAGGGTACGGCCGCCCGAGGCCGCCGCGTTGTTGTGGGCCCGGCAGAGCCTGGTCAGTGAGTCCAGCAGGATGACGACGTCCTCGCCCTGTTCGACAAGGCGCTTGGCACGCTCCACGGCCAGGTCGGCGAGGGCGATGTGCTCCTTCGCCGGCCGGTCGAAGGTCGATGCGAGAACGTCGCCCCGTACCGAGCGGCGCATGTCGGTGACCTCCTCGGGCCGTTCGTCGAGCAGCACCACCATCAGATGGCACTCCGGATGGTTCTGAGCGACGGCGGCGGCCAACTGCTGCAGCAGTACGGTCTTTCCGGTCCTGGGCGGCGCGACGATCAGACCGCGCTGGCCCTTGCCGACCGGGGCGACCAGGTCCACGAGGCGAGTGGCCGCGGGGCCGCCCGCAGTCTCCAGGCGCAGCCGCTCGCGGGGGTGCAGGGGTGTCAGGTCGCGGAAGTGCCGACGGCCCCGAAGGGCCTCGGGCGGTCGGCCGTTGACCCGGTCGACCCGGGCGGGGGCGCCGGGACGCGGGCAGGTTCCTTCGACGAAGTCACCTGCACGCAGGCCGAACTGGCGGACCTGAGCAGCCGTCACCTGGACATCGTCGGGCGACGGGCGGGAGCCCGGCCTCACGTGGGTACGCAGCAGGCCGTGCCCCCGTCCGGTGACATCGAGGACACCGGAGGCGGCGACGGACAGTTCCTGCTGGGCAGGCGGGCGTTCGAGTGTGGTGGTCATGGCGAATCCTTTCGCGGGCATGCCGTCTCGCGGACATGCGGACAAGAGACCCGGCGGGGGCGGTGCTTCGTCACGCCCCGTGCGGAGGGCCGCAGGGCCCAGGGCCGGGAGAGGTGGTGCTGGTGAGCCGAATCGCCGATCATGAGAGGAAAGGCGCGGCAGCAGAAGAACGCGGTACGCAATAAGCGGTACTGGCGCGATATGCGGTACTGATGCGAACTGGCACCGGCGCCCATCGAAGGGGCGTACACAAGTGCTGATGGCACCGTACCACATATCCCGTACAGTGCCGCCCGGCCGTATGGGCTGCTGCCCACCCAGGCCGGAGCCCGCACTGGGCCGTCCGGGACCTGCGGCGTTGTCGTGACACGGATATGCGAGCACGCTGGAAGGACGGGGCGGTTCTGCGGGCGAGCGGCCCGGAGGCACGAACGGACGCACCGAGGGACGGACGGAGGAGCACACCGTGGCGATGGGAGCGGAAGAGGCCAGGGGTGACGACGTCTATCAGCCGGACGGCAGTGAGGTCACCGATGACTCGGGCATTCTCGACCGCGAGGACACTCTGACCGGCCGTGCGTCCGACCCGTACGACGAGGGGTGGTCCCCGCCGGAACGGCCGCTGGGTGTCGACCACGCGGGCACCACGCAGGAGGAGCAGGAGGAGGGCGAGACGCTGGACCAGCGCCTGGCCGAGGAAGTGCCCGACCCCGCGCTGCTCCGCGCACCGGGCGGCGACGGTATCGGCGACGCGTCCGACAGCGACGGTGAGCCGCTGGACGACGAGGTCGGCGACGACCGCTCGGGGCGGCTGGTGGCACCGGACGAAGGGGCGCACGAGGAGGCCGAGAAGGACATGCTCGCCGAGGACGTGGGCGTCGACGGCGGAGCGGCCTCCGCCGAGGAGGCCGCCGTGCACCTGGTGGGCGAGCCGCAGGCCGAGGCTCCGGGGCGGCTCCCGGCCGGTGACTGAGACCGGCTGGGACTGGCTTGAGACTGAGACCGGCTGAGACCTGCGGCGGGGACCCCGCGTCCCGGGGCTTGGGGCCCGGAGGTGCGCCCGCCGGGAGTCAGCAGTGGGTCATGAGTCAGTAGCGCAGATCCGCCGCGATCCGGTCATGGTCGCCGAGCGTGCCGTCGGGGACGAAGACGACCTCGGCCCCGGTGTCGAGGGCCAGCTCCACGAGCTCGTCGACGATGTCCTCGCGGACGGTCTCACCGTCGGTGGCGGGCACCTGGGGTTCCTCCGGGCCGACGGGGACCAGATGGCCCTCCTTCACCCGTACGGTCCGCTGGAAGTTCTCCTCGACGGCCACCAGGGCGACACGCCCCTCCCGCACCGACTCCCACACCTCGTCGAGCCCCGCCGCGAAGGTCCGCCTGCCGCGCGCCGCGTCCAGCCGGTCAGCGGTCCGCCGGGCGGTCCGCTCCCGGGACTCGCGCAGGCTCGGTCCGAGCTCCTTGAGCAGCTGGGGCCCCGGACCGTTGACCAGGCCGCCCGTGGTGATCCTGGCTGCCGCGTCGCGGGTCGCGGTCCCCACGTCCTCCAGAAGGCTCAGGGCCGGAGCGAGCCCCACCACGTAGAGCGGCCGGGGGGTGGCGGCGAGTACCGCGGCGAGCGCGCTGTCCACGTCACGGAAGAACCGCCGGGTCTCCTCGTCCCGGAAGGTGCTGGCCGTGTCGCCGATGCGTTCCTCGCGCTCCACATCGGTCTGCACCTCGTCCGGGGTGAGCGGGAAGCTGTTGCCCGTGTACTCGCGCACCGCCTCCTGGGTCCCGTGCCAGAGCGTGGCGCGGTTCGCCGCGACGACGAGCACCCAGTAGGGGGTGGCGCGGGCCCGTGCGGCGACCAGATTCCTGGTGAGATAGCTGTCGCTGATCACCACACGCTCCGGGACCTCCCTGGGCAGCTCCCAGGTCTGGTACGCGTCGGTACTCGCGAAGATCACCAGGCCGTCCAGGGAGTACCGCAGATCGACCGCCGCGTGTGCCCGGTCGAGCTGGGCCCGGAGACCGGCCCGTACCTCCCGCGACAGCGGCTCGCCGGAGTCGGGGCAGGCGTCGATCCGGCGGCCCGCCTCGGCCACGAGATTGCGCAGCCGTACCGCGTCCTGGGCGTTGTCCGGCTCGCGCCGGTGCGTCGGCATACTGACGGACACCACCGGGCGGGGCTGCTTCTTGCGCAGGCTCTGCAGGACCGCAGGCGTCAGAGCGTTGGTTTCCATGACTCCCTTTCTGGTTCTGGTGCCCCTTCACGATCCACCAGCCGCCGCACGGCTGCATCCGGACGCGGCCCGCCGCCATCCGTGATTAGCATTCCGCATGGCGAAGGACAGCCCGGTACTCGACGTGGTGACGGAATCCCTGGCCGAGCTCCACGACCGGCTCGGCGCACTGCGGGACGGCGCGGTCGCCGACTACATCCCGCAGCTGGCACTCGCGGACCCCGGCACGTTCGGGCTCTCGCTGGTGAGCATGTACGGGCACCGGTACGAGGCGGGCGACGCGGAACTGCCGTTCACCGTCCAGTCGGTGTCGAAGCCGTTCGTCTACGCGCTCGTCCTCTCGCTGCTCGGGCTGGACGAAGTGACGCGTTGGGTGGGGACGGAGCCGAGCGGCGAGGGGTTCAACGCGATCAGCCTGGAGCCGGACACCGGGCGGCCGGACAACGCGATGATCAACGCGGGGGCCATCGCGACCACGGCCCTGGTGCCCGGCGCCACCGACGAGGAGCGGTTCGAACGGATCCTGGACTGCCTGAGCCGTTTCGCGGGCCGCCGGCTCGACGTCGACGAGGCGGTGTACGCGTCGGAGGCCGAGACCGGTGACCGCAACCGTGCGCTGGCGTATCTGATGAGCAGCCTCGGGGCGCTGCCCGGACCGCCCTCGGTCGTGGACACGTACTTCCGGCAGTGCGCGGTACGGGTCACCACCGGCGATCTCGCGGTGATGGCGGCGACCCTGGCCAACGGCGGAGTCAATCCGGTGACCGGTGCGACGGTGGTGTCCGAGACCGTCGCCTGTCAGGTCCTCGCCGTGATGGCGTCCTGCGGGATGTACGACGCCTCTGGTGCGTGGCTGCTGCGGGTGGGCCTGCCCGCGAAGAGCGGGGTCTCCGGCGGGCTGATCGCCGTGAGCCCGGCCAGGTTCGGGGTCGCCGTCCACAGCCCGCCCCTCGACGCCACCGGCACCCCGGTGCGCGGTATCGAGGCGCTGCGGGAGCTGTCCGAGCGGTTCGGGCTCCATCTGATGCGCCATCCCACGCTGTCCGCCCCCACCATCACGGAGGCGGACCACGGAACGCGGACGGGACTGGTCGCCGCACAGGGCGCGCTGGACTTCACCGCGGCCGAACGGCTGCTCCACGGGCTGTCCGAAGTGGCCCCGGAGTCCGGCGGCTGGGTGGTGCTCGACCTCCTCGACGTCACCAGCATCGAACCCTCGGGCGCTTCGGTCCTGGCCTCGGCCCTGACCCGGCTGGAGGAGGAGGGGCACCGGGTGGCCGTCGTGGTCGATCCGCGGGCCCCGTCCGGGGCGCGGCTGACGCCCTGGCGGCGGTTCCCGTCCCGCGAGGAGGCTGTGGCCTGGTGCGAGAAGGGACGGTCCGGGGGAGGCAGGGACGGCACCCGTCCCGGTCCGGACTGAGGAACTCCGGCCGCTGCGGCTGCCGGACGGCCCGGCCTGGTCCGCGGTGGGGCGATTTTTTCGGGGCACTGCCGGGAGCCGGGCGTACCGTAGGGGCGGACCGGGTGGTCACGGGTCCGCCCCTGCGTACGGCGGCTCAAGGCTGCCGGGCCGGCCGTATCCTCCCTGCCCTGCGGGGCGCCTCAGTGCTGCCCGGCAGCCTTGGCCGCGGGCGCGGCGTTGCTGGTGGTGACCTGCACATCGTCGACGACCAGCTGCTGCGGGAAGGCGGTGTTGCCGTCCGGGTCGCCGGGCCAGTCTCCGCCGACGGCCAGGTTGAGGATCAGGAAGAAGGGCTTGTTGAACACCCACTGGTTGCCGCCCACATCGGCGGGCGTACGGGTCTGGTACACGGTCCCGTCCACGGACCATTTGATGGAGTCGGGCGCCCAGTCGACGGCGAAGGTGTGGAAGTCGTCGGAGAACGCCCCACCACCCGGGAGCGTGTACGGGGCCCCGATGCCCGCGGAACCGGAGTAGCCCGGTCCGTGGATGGTGCCGTGGACGGTCGACGGTTCGAAGCCGACGTTCTCCATCACGTCGATCTCACCGGAGTTGGGCCAGCCGACCTGCCCGATGTCGTCACCCAGCATCCAGAAGGCGGGCCACATGCCCTGCCCCTTGGGGATCTTCATCCGGGCCTCGACATGGCCGTAGGCGGCCGAGAACTTGCCCGAGGTGTTCAGCCGCGCCGACGTGTACTGGCACGAGCCGTACCAGCACTGGTAGTTGCCGGGGTTCTCCTTGCGCGCCGTGATGACCAGATGGCCCTGACCGTCCAGCGAGGCGTTGTTCGTGCCCGGTGTGTAGTACTCGCGTTCGTGGTTGTCGACGTTGTCGCCGGTCTCCGTCTGCCACTTGCTGCCGTCGACAGCGGAACCGGCCGGCCCGTCGAAGGTGTCGGAGAAGGTCGACGCTGCCGCCTTCGCCGCCGTACGGCCGGTGGGGGAGGGGTTGTCGGCGCTCGCGGTGGAGGCGATGACCGGGGCGAGGAGCAGGGCGGACGCGGTGGCGACGAGGAGCCGCCGGGTCAGGCGTGTGGAGGCCATGGTTCTCCCTTCCGGTGCACGGATCAGGTGCACTGAATGGGCATGTTTGACATGGATATGACAGACATGCGCAACGAGGTCGCCCGTGGAATGCGGCGACCGGGGTGGGGGGCGCGCGGTTCACTTCGAGATTTAAGAAGTGAACCAACCCGCTGTCAAGGTCTTGGTCTGTACCACCCGGTGGAAAGGTGAATTCATGTCTGAACGCATGGAAGTGAAAAGGGATATGTGTCCGAGTTGCGTGTTCGGAAGGTGAAAGGATTCCAGCCCGTCAGGGCCTGACAGCCCGTCTGGACGCGTAGGGAATGCCCCCGGGGCGAAAGAGCCCAGGAATCCCCTGCACCAACTGGCCGGAGAACAGCTTTCGTTGGTGCCCGAGTGAAGTACGGGGCGCCTGTGTGAGCCGTGGTGCCGTAGCGGTACCCTGCGCGCGCACCGCCAAACGGGCGGCTCAGCAAGTGTGGAGGATTTTGTGACCGTTTCCAATGGATCGTGGCGGCTCCGGGGGGCCTTCATAGCCGCAGCGGCGAGTGTGGTCGGCGTCGGTCTGTGTGCTGTCCCGGCTCAGGCGCACACTCCGACGTGGAGCGTTTCGTGCTCCGAGGTCACCCTTGACCTGACGGCGTACAACGCGGGCGTCACCAACACCGTGACCGTCAGCGTGGACGGGAAGGACATCCTTCCCGCCGAGAAGTTCGGCTCGTCGTTCAGCAAGACGCTGCCGCTGGGCGAGCACAGCAAGCCGCTCACCGTGCACCTCGCAGTGAAGGCGGGCGACGGGGACCGGTTCTCGAAGGACGACACGAAGACGGCGCCCGTCTGCGACACACCGCCCCCCTCGGCGCCGCCCGCCACGACCCCGGCGCAGGCCCCCAGCTCCGAGGCCCCCGCCCCGGCCAAGAGCCCGAGCTCCGCCCCCAGCAGCCCGGCCGCCGCGGCCCCCGCGCCGTCTCCGGGCGCCAGTGCGCCGTCGGACCTGGCGGAGACCGGCTCCTCCAGCGCCACGCCGCTCATCGCGGGTGCGGCCGCTGTCGTCATCCTCGCCGGTGGCGGCATCATGTTCGCCGCGCGCAAGCGCCGCAGCAGCCAGAACTGATCCACCGGAACTGCTCCAGCACGACTGCCGGCGCCCCTGAGCGGGACGCCGGCAGTTCTGTGTGCGGGGGAGGGGCAGGACTTCGGAGGGAACCAACAGCGTCCTCGGAGGGCGCGGCCCTCAGACTTTCCGGTAGTCGTACGCCTCCACGGCCGCGGCCTCCACCGCGTCCAGATCGCCGCCCGCCGAAGCGGTCACCATGGCGGCCACCGCACCCTCCAGGAACGGCGCGTCCACGAGCCGGGTGTCTTCGGGCAGTTCGTCACCCTCGGCCAGCAGCGCCTTCACGGTCAGCACCGCACTGCCGAGATCGACGAGGACCGCGACGCCCGCGCCCCGGTCCACCTCGGCGGCCGCCGCCGAGACCAGCTCCGAGCTGGTACCGAGCCCGCCGTCCGGTGTGCCGCCGGCGGCGGCGACCGGCGCCGTCGTCGCCCCGCCCGTCAGTCCGGTGGCCAGCTCCGCCACGGCCGCAGCGACCGGTGCGCTGTGCGACACCAGGACGATCCCCACCAGCGCGCTCATGCGGCGGCCTCCGCCAGGGTGGTGAACAGCAGTGCCGACGAGGTGGCCCCCGGATCCTGGTGGCCGACGCTGCGCTCACCGAGATAGCTCGCCCGGCCCTTGCGCGCCAGCATCGGTACGGTCGCGAGCGCGCCGGCGTCCGCTGCCTCCGCCGCGGCGGCGAAGGACTCCCCGAGCGCGTCGGCGGCCGGCAGCAGCGCGTCGAGCATCGTCTTGTCGCCCGCCGCGGCCCCGCCGAGCCGGCCCACTGCCTCGGTCCCGGCCTTCAACGCCGCGGCCAGCTGCTCCCTGTCCACGGACGGGCTGTCGCCGAGCGCCTTTCCGGTACGGCGCAGCAGCGTCCCGTACAGGGGCCCCGACGCCCCTCCGACCGTGGAGATGAGCTGCCGTCCGGCCAGCGCGAGGACCGCACCGGGCGTCTGTGGGTCCTCCTTCTCCAGTGCGTCCCGCACGGCGGCGAATCCCCGCCGCAGATTGCTGCCGTGGTCGGCGTCGCCGATGGCCGAGTCCAACTCGGTCAGCCGGTCCGCCTCCCGGTCGACGGCTGCGGCCGCCCCGGCCATCCAGCGGCGGAAGAATTCGGCGTCGAGCACAGGTCCTCCTTGGTGAGTCGGTGCACGGGACGGTCAGCAGCCCCAGCGCAGCGCGGCGGTGCTCACCGGCGCGTCCCACAACCGCAGCAGCTCCTCGTCCACCTGGCAGAGCGTCACCGAACAGCCTGCCATGTCGAGCGAGGTCACATAGTTCCCCACGAGCGTACGGGCCACGGGCACCCCACGCTCGGCCAGCACGCGGTGCACCTCGGCATTGAAGCCGTACAGCTCCAGCAGGGGAGTTCCCCCGGCGCCGTTCACCAGCGCGATCACCGGGAGCTCCGGCCGCAGGTCCTCCAGGACCGCGTCCACCGCGTAGTCGGCGATCTCCCGCGAGGTCATCATCCCCCGCCGCTCGCGCCCCGGCTCACCGTGGATCCCGACGCCCAACTCCAGCTGTCCCGGCGGCAGGTCGAAGGTGGGGCCGCCCTTGGCCGGCGTACTGCACGCGGTCAGGGCGACCCCGAAGGACCGTGCGCTCCCGCATACTTGACGGGCGATGGCCTCGACCCGCTCCAGCGGCGCGCCCTCGTCGGCCGCCGCCCCCGCCAGCTTCTCCACGAAGAGAGTGGCCCCCGTGCCGCGCCGGCCCGCGGTGAACGTACTGTCGCTCACCGCCACGTCATCGTTGACCAGCACTTTGGCGACCTGGACGCCCTCATCCTCCGCGAGCTCGGCCGCCATGTCGAAGTTGAGCACGTCACCGGTGTAGTTCTTCACGACGAACAGCACGCCCGCACCGCTGTCGACGGCTGCCGCGGCCCGCACCATCTGATCGGGGACCGGCGAGGTGAACACTTCACCGGGACAGGCGGCGGAGAGCATGCCCCGCCCGACGAACCCGCCGTGCAGCGGCTCGTGCCCGGACCCGCCGCCCGATACCAGCGCGACCTTTCCGGCCACCGGCGCGTCACGCCGTACGATCACCCGGTTCTCGACGTCTACGGAGAGCTCCGGATGGGCGGCGGCCATTCCGCGCAGGGCGTCCGCGACGACGGTTTCCGGGACATTGATCAGCATGTTCATAAGTACCTCCTGGTGAGGCGGGCAGTTCGGGCGCTGACCTGCGTTGTGACAGCGCAAGCCGGGTTCGGACGGTAGCCGGTCCCGGCGGGCCGGGCGCTGCCCGGCGGGTCAGTATCGAACGGCTGCCCCCGAAGGTCACGCCTCACCGACATGAGTCGCCCAGGAAAGCTGTCGGTGGCGCCGTCGGCGCGTGCCGCAATCACGGCCGTTCGCCTGAGGTCTGCCTTGGCGCCGCCTGCTGAACGTTCACGGGTCCATGACCGGACTCGGCGGCGGTACTGCACCACCGGCCGCCACCCGGGCGGGTGGGCCGCCATCAGGTGCGGGCGGCCGAAGACGCTGGGGAGGAAGCCGTCCCCGCTTCGATCGCCGCGGGGACGGCCTGAAGTAGCGGGGGAGGCCCTCCGGCTGGTCCCCGCCCCCCCCACCGCGGGCGGAACCGTCCGCCGTATGGTCCAGCCGGATGGCGCCGACGCACGCACGGGCACTTGGCTGGAGGGCAGCAGGCCCCGTGGCTGCTCGCGCCGGACCGCCGGCGACCGGTCCCCGGCCCCGCCTCCCGTGGAGGACCCCATGTTCCGCGTACCAGCTCCCCCCGCCCCGCCTCCGGTGGCCCGGGGCGGCGCCCGGCCCGGATGGCCGCCGGGATGCCGGGGATGAGCGTTCCGGGTGTGGGACAGGGGGAGCGGCTGCTCCAGGAATTCCTGGCCGCGGTGCACATCACGGAGCCGACGGGGCTGCCGTCCCTGGTCGACAGCTACGCCGTGGGGGTCGGTGTCCGTAAAGCCGTCATCTACCTGGTCGACCTCCAGCAGCGGCATCTGACGCCCCTCTCCGGCGGAGAGCAGCTCTCCGTGGAACGTTCCAGGGCGGGCCGCGCCTACCGCGCGCTCGACCTGCGGATGGAAGCGACCGCCGACGGTGTGCTGGTTGCCTGGCTTCCCCTCGTCGACGGCGTGGAGCGGCTGGGCGTCATGGGCGTGCACATGGACTCGCTGGACAGCGCGCTCCTGGACCGCTGCCGGGCGCTGGCCTCGATCCTCGCGATGGTCATCACCTCCAAACGTGCTTTCAGCGACCGGCTCGTGCAGCGGGCGCGCAGCGGCACGATGACCCTCCCGGCCGAGATGGTGCGCACCCTGCTGCCGCCGCGCACCATCGGCAACGAACGGGCGGTCTCCACCGCGGTACTCGAACCCGCCTATGAGCTCGGCGGAGACGCCTTCGACCACTCGCTGACCGAGTCGGCACTGCACGCCGTGATCCTCGACGCCATGGGCCACAACCTCGCGTCCGGGCTGACGACCGCGATCGCCATGGCGGGCTTCAGGAGCTCCCGCCGCAGTGACGCCGGCCTGCGGGAGTGTGTCGGTGCCGTCGACGACGCGCTCGCCGCCTGGCTGCCGGACCAGTTCTGCACCGGTATCGCGGTACGTCTTGAGCTGTCCACGGGTGTCCTGACCTGGGTCAACTGCGGTCACCCGCCGCCCTTGCTGATCCGGGACCAGCAGGTGCTCGACCAGGCGCTGGAGCGTGCGGGCGAGCCTCCGCTGGGTATGCCGGCCAAACTGGCGGGCATCGCCCGCGAGGTGCACCGGACCACGCTGGAGCCGGGCGACCGGGTGCTGCTCTACACCGACGGCGTGACCGAAGCCCGTATCGACGACGGCGCCGAGTTCGGGCTGACCGGGTTCACCGGCTCCATCATCCGCGCCACATCGGCGGGAGAGCTCGCGTCCGAGGCGCTCCGGCAGCTGATCCACTCCATCCTGGAACGCCAGGGCGACGCACTCCGCGACGACGCCACCATCCTGCTCATCGAATGGCGGCCGCCCGCACAGCCGGGCCCCGGGACCGTCGAGGGCGAAAGCGGACACCAGGACCTGGCCGCCGTGCGCGAAGCGGGCGACGCGTCATAGGACCCTGGCGTCGCCGGGGGCCGAAGGAGAGGAGAACCGGCCGTATGCCTGCCTGGATCTGTCTGACCTGTGCCGTGCAGTACCCGGACACGGAACAGCCGCCGGCGCACTGCCCGGTCTGCGAGGACGAGCGTCAGTACGTCGGCCCGGAGGGACAGCGCTGGACCACGACGGGCGAACTCGCCCGCGGCCACAGCAACGAACTGCGGGAGGAGGAACCGGATCTCGTCGGCATCGGGGTGCGCCCGTCGGTCGCGATCGGGCAGCGCGCGCTCCTCGTCCGTACGCCGCACGGCAATGTGCTGTGGGACTGCGTCCCGCTGCTCGACGGCGAGGCGAAGCGGCAGATCGACGGCCTGGGCGGGATCGACGCGATCTGTATGTCCCACCCGCACTTCTACGGCGCCCACATCGAGTTCGCCGAGGCTTTCGACGCCCGTGTCCTGATCCCGCGCGCGGACCGGCAGTGGATCCAACGGCCCTCGCCCCGCATCGAGTTGTTCGACGACGAGGTCGAGCCTGTCCCCGGGATCACCCTGGCGCGGATCGGCGGCCACTTCGACGGCGCCTCGGTGCTGCACTGGCCCGCGGGCTCGGCCGGCCGGGGTGCGCTGCTGACCGGTGACACCGTCGCCGTTGTACAGGACCGGCGCTGGGTCAGCTTCATGTGGAGTTTCCCCAACTTCATCCCTCTCGACGAGCACACCGTGGACCGCATCGCCCACCGGGTCGGGCGCTTCGCCTTCGACCGCGTCTACGGAGGCTGGTGGGGACGCGTGGTGATCGGCGACGGCGCCGCGGCCGTCCGCCGCTCGGCCGACCGTTACATCGCACGGCTGCGCGGGGAACGGCCGGCCGCGGGTGACGAGGACTGAAGCGCCGCGGCCGTGGAAGCGGCACCCTGATGGGCGGCGCACCCGGCCGCGGCCCGGAAGGCGCCGGGACCGCGGCCGGGGGTCTTCGCCGGGCCGCCCCCGGCGTGTCCGCCGGGCTTCCTGCTTGTCCCCGGGCTACCTGAAGGAGCGCAGCCGGAGGCTGTTGGTCACCACGAAGACCGAGGAGAAGGCCATCGCGGCCCCCGCGATCATCGGGTTGAGCATCCCCGCCGCGGCCAGGGGCAGAGCCGCTACGTTGTAGCCGAAGGCCCAGAACAGATTTCCCCTGATCGTGCCGAGCGTCCTGCGCGAGAGCCGGATCGCGTCCGCCGCCACGCGCAGATCGCCCCGGACCAGCGTCAGATCCCCGGCCTCGATGGCCGCGTCCGTCCCGGTGCCCATCGCCAGGCCCAGATCGGCGGTGGCGAGTGCGGCCGCGTCGTTCACGCCGTCACCGACCATCGCCACCGAACGGCCTTCGCCCTGCAGGCGCTTGATGACATCCACCTTGTCCTGGGGCAGCACCTCGGCGATGATCTCGTCGATACCGACGGCGCGGCCCACCGAATCGGCCACCGCCCTGTTGTCGCCGGTCAGCAGTACCGGGGTGAGGCCGAGCGCACGCAGCTGGGCGACCGCGTCGGCGCTCGTCTCCTTGACGGCGTCGGCGACCCCGAGGACGCCCCGGGCCTCCCCGTCCCAGGCCACGACGACCGCGGTACGGCCCTCCGCCTCCGCCGCGGCCTTCGCCTCCGTGAGTGCCGGCGGCAGCGCGATGGCCCACTCGGCCAGCAGCTTCTCCCGGCCGACGAGCACCGCGTGCCCGTCGACGACGCCCTGCACTCCGAGCCCCGTGACATTCTCGAACTCCTCGGGTACGGGGAGCGGACCTGCCAGTTCTCCGGCTCCCGCCGCGACGGCCTGGGCGATGGGGTGCTCGGACGCGTGCTCCAGAGCGCCGGCCAGCCGCAGCAGTTCCTCCCGGTCGCCGCCCGGCACCGGGAAGACATCCAGGAGGGTCATCCGCCCGGTGGTGACGGTGCCGGTCTTGTCGAGCACGACCGTGTCGACCCGGCGGGTGGACTCCAGCACCTCGGGGCCCTTGATCAGAATGCCCAGCTGCGCGCCGCGCCCCGTACCGACCATCAGCGCGGTCGGTGTGGCCAGGCCGAGGGCGCACGGGCAGGCGATGATCAGTACGGCGACGGCCGCGGTGAAAGCGGCTGTCGCGTCCCCGGTCGTCACCAGCCAGGCCAGCAGCGTGCCCAGGGCGATGAGGAGGACGACGGGCACGAACACCCCGGAGATCCGATCGGCCAGACGCTGTACCTCGGCCTTGCCGTTCTGGGCCTCCTCGACCAGCCGCGCCATCCGGGCCAGCTGGGTGTCCGCGCCGACCCGGGTCGTCTGGACGACCAGCCGGCCCGAGACGTTCACGGTGGCACCGGTGACGGTGTCGCCCGCCTTCACGTCGACCGGTACCGACTCACCGGTCAGCGTCGACGCGTCGACGGCCGACGCCCCCCCGGCCCCCGGGCCGGGGGGGGCGGGCATGTCCCCGGGGGGCCCCCCGCAGCGGTGGCCGCCCCCCCCCCCCGCGCCCCGGGGCCGGCCTGTCACTGGTGTACACCGGACATGTCGCGGGGGGCCCCCCCCCGCCGGCCCCCGCGCGGCGGAACCCGCCGCCGGGGCCGCCCCGCGCGTGGGGCACCTGGGCCCCCGGGGCCCCCGCCCACCGCCCGGTGGCCGGTCCGCCGCCCGGCTCCGGTGCGCCACGACCGGGCC